>JBCCAG010000126.1:0-7784 GCA_039814955.1 Cyanobacteria bacterium P01_A01_bin.135 | reverse complement strand
TCCTGGCACTGAGAGGAGATATAAGGTTTCTTGAATGGCGGTCCAGTCTGACTCGGAGAGCAGCACGGCGTTGTTACCGTCTCCCGCAATCACTACGGGCTGATGGGACTGGCTAACGGCATTAATCAAGTTCTGGAGCTGCCGCTGGGCTTCGTTAACTGGGATCATATTGTTTGAGGGTGAGAGGAATGATCTGTAATGCGGTATTCAGTCTGGCTGTTCTAAAACTATAGCCATTCTGTGGTTTGGTTACGGGTGGTAATGAGCGCTATCGGATTGCTTCGGCTTCTCGCAGGGCGGCTAGCTCTTCTGGGGTAAAGGGATTTTGGCCGGACTGGAGGGCGGCGACCCATCGCTCTCGCCGCGATCGCTGCTCTTCTGAAAAGATTCGAGCAACATTTGTTGTGCCCAGCGCTACCTGAAAATCTGCTAATGCCCCATCCAGGTTATTGGCTAGCGCTCTGGTTAGTCCTCTTACGTCAAAAGCCTTGATAAGTTCTTTAGAACCAAGCCAAGCTTCATGTTCCGATTTTAAGCCGATAGCGTTTTCGCTAGCATCTAGGACGGCAGTAAGATGACCGTAAAGGCATCCATTCCAACATAGGATATTCCAAGCGTAAGCTGAAATGTAGATATCAGGTTTAACTTCTTGCGCTTGTCTATACACCTCAACCGCTTTCAAAATTTGACCCCTCTTCGCAAGGGCAAGTCCCTGGCTCAGAACAGCAGCAGCGATAAAGGATGGCTCTTGAGCAAGTGCCGGAGAAACGTTCTCAACCTCATGTATACCTTCAGCGCTGGTCCAATCTGTGTCTACATTCCATAAGATACCTTTAAGGTTAGCGTAATGGAAGTTAGCGCGACGGAGATTAGCATGTCGCAGATCGGCGCAGCTGAGGTCAGCCTTGAAGAAATTAGCGCGACTGAGATTGGCATTGCGGAGGTCGGCACGGTAGAGGCTGGCGCGGCTGAGATTGGCGCGGTAGAGGCTGGCGCTATGAAGATTGGCCCTGTAAAGATCGGCCAGATAAAAGTTAGCGCGGCGTAGGTCAGCGTCATATAAGTAGGCGCGACAGAGACTAGCAAGGCTAAAATCAGTACTGTGGAGATCGGCGCTGAAGAGGTATGTATTGCAAAGATCGGCAAGACTGAGGTCTGCAAGGCTAAGGTCGACGCTACGGAGGTATGCGCTATGAAAGTTTGCATTACGAAGGTGTTTCCCTACAACTTTATTGAAGCCTAAAACATTTAGGCATTCTGCGTAGCCAGTAATTCTGTATAGTCGCGTCTCCTCAAATGTCTCGGTCTCTGGCATCCCACAAGGATGAAACGTCATTTTCGCTTTGAGCCTCTCCCGCGCCTGCCCATATCGGTGTAGCTCAAACAGCAGCACCATCACGTTTAACCCTGTGACAGCATCCATCTGACGCAGCCCCAGCGGCTCCTCACGTTCCGGCACCCTCTCCCGCAAATTCATCATTTTCCGCTGAGGCAAATTGTTTGCTGAGGCGTCAATAAACTCCCCATTCCACCAGCGTAAATAAAAATCTTCTAGCCGCTCAAATAACGTTACCGGCTTTAGCTCTCGGGACTGGGCCAGTAACACGCTCAAGTAGCCCATCACCTCCACCGTCAGCCCACCGTAGCCCAGCAGGTCGTACACCTGCCAGTACATCTCCCCGTCAGGTACCATGTATTTGTTCCGCCGCCCCTGCCCCGACTGGGACCAGTCCTCCAGCGCATCCCGCAGCCGTTCCGCAAACAGAAATTCCCCAAAGCTCTTATGGGCAAATTCTACCGAGCCACCTTTGTCGCCAGAAGCGGGTTTCAGGTAAAAGGTAGTTAGTAGATTGTTGAGGAGCTTCTCATCTGAAACGGCGACCTCCTTGCGCGCCTCCTGTAGCAGTTTATACATCGGGTTGTCGCTATCCTTTTGCAGCCGCGCCTCCAAAAACGACACCTTAGCCGTCTCATTGCCAGACTGCACGATGCAAACGGCAGCTTCCGCTAAGGCTCGCCGCAAATCCTCTGTCTCTAAACCAGATTGGCGCACGTTCTCATTCTGCCGCTGCTTCTCAATCACCCATCGCGCCGCCGCATCATAAATAGCCACCTTGGCTTCATTCATCCCCGCTCCGCGATCAAACATGTCAGCTCGTAACTGCCCCTCCCGGTGCATTCGCCCTAACAGATACAGCAGCAGCGGCTCCCGAGCTAGTGAGTCATGCACATCATTTGGAGAACAGGACAGAAAATGCTGCAGCGCCTCAGTCTTTGGCTGACCGAACTTCGCCATCCAGTTGCTGTACCACTGCTGCCGCAGCTCATCCCCCATGGACTGCAGTTCCAGCCGCTCCAGGTTCTCCCGCTGAGAAATCAACCGCCCAATATTTTGTAGCGATAGCGGACGCCCCGTAATCAAAAAGCGGTGGTGGCTACCGCGATGGAACTGCTCCACCTGCTCTAAAAGCTCCTTTAGCCCGCCCGTCTCTCTCCCTTCCAGCAGCAGCTCATCAAAGCCATCTAGCAGGAATAAAAAGCGAGTATTGTCATCCGTCAGCCAGCCAGAGTCGCTCGTGACAAAGTCTTGGTTCTGTAGAAAATTGGATAGCGTCTGAGTCAAGTTACTCTCCAGTACCTTGAGGTGGCGAAGCTTCACAAAAATAGGAACATAGGCTGGGTAAAGCTGCCGCCGCACCCAGTCGGCATACATGCGGCAAAAGACGCTCTTGCCTCGTCCGGCTTCGCCATCAATGAACAAAATATACCTTGTGCTTCCAGCCTTCATCAGATGCAGCGTCACTCGATGTTCAAGGTCCAGTAGCTCCTCGCTGATTAGCTCCCCATTACGGTCTAATCGCTTCACCTGCGGCGGTACATAGATATCGCAAAAGCTCAAATCCTCCTCGTCAAATACCTGCTCCTGCGGCCCCGGCGCAATTTGCTTCCGCAGGTAATCCTCAATGCTTAAATATTTAGCCTGCTCCTGCCGCCAGTTCTCAAACGTCGGCTGGCCCAAATGCTTCACCGCCTCCGCCGATGCCGCCCATACCTCGTTCAGATATAGCGGGGTGCGCCATTTCACTCGCTCCGTCAGCCGATGGGCCAACTCTTTCATCAGCCCTGCCTGTACCAACCGCGTCGCCAACACCTCGCCAAACCGCTTCGCCAGCCCAGACGACGGAAAGCTCGTCGCCGCCCGCCGCGCCTCCTCATCAGTAATTTCTATCTCCCCAAGCTTGCGGGACGTGCTCCGAATCTCGTCTGATGCTGGCACCTGCCCCACCTGCTGCTGCAGCCCCTCATCCTCCTGCAAAAAATGCTTCAGGCTCTCCAGGTAAGCCGCTTGAGAGGCGATCGCCACACAGTTTGCCAAGCTCAGCGGCTTCTTGCTCTTTTCTAGATAAAACTTCAGCAGCCCCGTGGCAATAGAAACAAACGGCAGGCTCTTTTCCACAATCTCCGCCAGCGGCGAATTGAGGGCATCCAGCAGCGAATCGAGCTGGTCCACCAGGGGCGCGAGCCGCTGCACATTTGGCCCCTCTTCCTTCAGCACCTCCGCCAGCTCAAACACCACCTCGGCTGCATCCGCCGTACTCCCCACCGTCTCCCCCGACAGCAGCTCAGAAATATCGGTGGTCAGGAACCGCCAAAGCCGACTTGCCATGTGCCCTTGCCCATTGCTATCACTGGCAACGTTTTAGCGAATCGCGAATTATATTGTCTACGGCTGATGCCAAAAAGTGATCACTCTTCAACATTGTGATGTTAAGCATTGGTATAACGTTGTAATGGCTTTATATAGCGCTGCGATCGCCTACAACTTTCATGTCAGCGCTCAACATTACGATGTCAGGTATCGACATAGCGTTGTAGCGGCTCAATCTAGCTTTGCCGAGACCCGCGGCGCGATTTAGCATGCCGCGATCGGCGGCTTTACCGTCGAGGGCCTCCCCGTAAACAGCGCCCTCTGCGATCGCCCCACTACTGCCATCCCTGCCATTGGACGTCTTTTGCGGTCTTTGGGGGATTGGCAATCGCGTTGACGCCTTTAGATTAGTTCTGGCTCTTTACTGGCAGACCATAATAAGCCACTGCGAAACCCAAACATTTAGATCTGTTGACAGACTGGCGAAGGCCACTGAGCGATGATGATACAGTGATTAACTAACGCTGCGATCGCGGTGTCGGCATCTAGTGCCTTGCGCCACTCCAGGCGCATCCGCGCAGCGTTGAGAGCGGCACAATAGTTGAGAATTCGGGTCTAGCATCCGGCCAAGGGCAACGGTAAAACTATGGGACTGATTGTTCAAAAATTTGGCGGCACCTCCGTCGGGAGTGTGGAGCGCATCCAGGCCGTGGCCCAGCGGGCTATTCAAACCGCTGAGCAAGGCCATTCCCTGGTGGTGGTGGTCTCAGCCATGGGCAAAACCACCGACCAGCTTGTCAAGCTCGCCAACGACATCACCCCCACCCCCAGCCGCCGCGAAATGGACATGCTGCTCTCCACCGGGGAGCAGGTATCAATTTCCCTGCTCAGTATGGCCATCCAGGCTCAGGGCCATTCGGCGGTATCCCTCACCGGGGCTCAGGTAGGCATCGTTACCGAAGCCGCTCACACTCGCGCTCGCATTGTGCAAATTCGCACCGACCGTATTCGCCGCCATTTGTCAGAGCGCGCCATTGTCGTGGTGGCCGGCTTCCAGGGCATTGCCCAAACCAGCGACGACACTGATGATCTAGAAATCACCACCCTGGGGCGGGGCGGTTCTGACACCTCTGCGGTCGCCCTTGCCGCCGCCCTAGGGGCTGAGGCCTGCGAAATTTACACCGACGTACCGGGGATCTTGACCACCGACCCGCGTTTGGTGCCCGGGGCGCAGCTGATGGACGAAATCACCGCCGACGAAATGCTAGAGCTGGCGAGCCTGGGGGCCAAAGTGCTCCATCCCCGCGCGGTAGAGATTGCCCGCAACTATGGCCTGACCCTGGTGGTGCGCTCAAGCTGGACCAGTGACCCCGGAACCCGGGTGATCTCGCCCCTGCCGCAGCCGCGCTCATTGAACAGCATTGAGCTGGCTCACCCCATCGACGCTATTGAGGTGGATACCGACCAGGCGAAGATCGCCATGCTGCGGATTCCTGACCGCCCCGGCATCGCCGCTACCCTATTTCAGGAAGTCGCTGCTCAGGACTTAGACGTCGACCTGATTATCCAGTCAATTCACGACGGCAACCTCAACGACATCGCCTTCACCGTAGACCGCCGCAACGTCAACCGGGCCGAGGCGGTGGCCGACGCCGTTACCCCAACGTTGCGCCAGTCCCCCACCTGCTTTGACCAAGCCGAGCTAGTGACCGACCGCGACATCGCCAAAATCAGCATTGTTGGTGCGGGGATGATCGGTCGCCCCGGCGTGGCGGCGCAGATGTTCACGGCCTTGGCAGAAGCGGGGGTAAATATTGCCCTAATTTCTACCTCTGAAGTCAAGGTGAGCTGCGTCATCCGGGCGAGTCACTGTGACCAAGCAGTGGCGGCCCTCTGCAGCCGCTTTAGCATTCGCCAGTCCTATTTGTCAGAGGAGGGACGGCCCAACGTCCGCAGCGGACGGGACCTACCGCCGGTACGCGGCGTTGCCCTAGATACCAAGCCGGCCCGCGTAGCCATCCGCCATGTACCAGATCGCCCCGGCATGGCGTCCCGCATTTTTGCCACTTTGGCGGATCGCTACATCAGCGTGGACACCATCATTCAGTCCCAGCGCTGCCGCTTGGTAGATGGGGTTGCCACCCGCGATATTGCCTTTACCGTGGCCCAGGCGGATGCAGCGGTGGCCCAGGCGACTCTGCAGGGGCTGGCGGCTGAGCTTGAATTCCAAGATGTCACCGTCGATACGGCGATCGCCAAGGTGAGCGTGGTGGGAGCGGGAATGGTGGGCCGCCCTGGTGTGGCGGTGCGCATGTTTACGGCGATCGCCGAGCAGCAGATCAACATTCAGATGATCGCCACCTCAGAAATTAAGATCTCCTGCGTGGTAGCTGAGGCGGATGGAGCAGCGGCGCTTCAGGCCGTCCACGAGGCCTTTGAGCTCTCCAAGGATCCCGCGTCGGCTGTTTCATAGCGGCATCCCGCCTATACCGGAAAACCACGGCAAAGCGCAAATCCCGGGGAACATTCTTCATGGGTATCTGTCAAATGGGGTAGCTGTGTAACGAAATGAACAGCCGGTAAGGGTTACCAAACGTTGAGCGCCCATCTACCCATTCGAAGCGCTCAGTGCTATCAGCAAAAGCATCACTACCGCCACAAAGACTTGTGTGCGGTGTCGGCCACTCAGCTCCAGGATCCCCTGGCTCAACACTCAAACCATCACTAGCGACCTGGCCGACGCTCATCAAGCCTCTAAAGATTTTGCAGAGTAGATATCCCCGTATATGGTAAACGTGCTGACTGACTAGGACATTCACGGGGCTTTTGACCCCATGTAAGGCTTTAAGTTCAATCTACTGTGATCAACGAGATAGCAAATGCCTACTCGAACAGGGCGTTTGTGCGCGATTGCCTATGGAACGGCAAGGCTTTCAGGCATTTGTACTGGCCTAAGCAATTGCGCCAATAAGCGGTGATCAGACGAGAGATTGGCAGCTATGAAACGCAGGTTTTTCTTAGACAAAACCGCTGATCAGCGCCTTTATCATACAAGGCGCGGCATGGCTTTGGCCTCCTAGGTCAGGACAATTCCAGTGCTTCTTAAAGCGCTCTAGAGCCAATCCACGCGCCACCGCGTAGAAGGCTCTGAAGCGGTGGACATCTCTGCTGAATTTAGGCTTTTAACTTATCAGGAATTGCGTAGCTACTGTGCCTGCCAGGCATATAGCTTCGGCTGCTTGTTTTTGGATTCTATCCCGCATGTTTGGTTCAGCCTAAACCGATTTGGAGGCAGTAAAGCAGCTGCCTTTTTCATCGACTTTCAAAGGGAGACATTTAAATTGTTAACGCATAACTCTGAAGCGACACTAGCAAATGCTGCAAACTCATCGGGTATGGTGACCTTGACGGCCACTAACGATGTCCTGGAAGGGGCCGCGGCCCAGAATGAGACAGCCTTGCCGGGGGTTGACCTGCTAACCCTGGACCTGAGCGCAAAGCTTGACCAATACAAGCAGCAGGCCGCAACCACGCTCAATGCTGACGGTGCAAAGACAATCATTGGCACCTCGAACAGCGACGTCATCTACAGCGATACCGGCGTTCGCTTTGTCAACGGTGATGCCGGAAGCGACCTCATTTACGGAAGCGACGGTGACGACTACATCGAGGGCGACTTCAGCGGTGACCAAGGGCAGGGCGGCAACGATATTGTCCTTGGCGGCAATGGCAAGGACTACATTCGCGGCAACCAAGGGCAGGATATCCTGTTTGGCGATGCCGGCGATGACATGCTCATGGGTGGGTTAGATAGCGATATTCTCTGGGGTGGTCAAGGTAACGACCGCCTAGCGGGAGATGGCTACTTCCAAACCCAGAGCAGCGACGTCTTCATCCTGGCTCGCAACAGCGGCAAAGACACCATTGTTGATTTTCAGGTTGGGGTTGACCGGATTGGACTATCCGGCGACCTGGCGGTAGAGCACCTGGAATTCTCTCAGGCATCTGGCGATACGGTGGTTCGCGATCGCATTTCTGACAGCGATATTGCCGTCCTGAAGCGGGTTAGCGCTGATGACCTTGGCCCAGAGTCGTTCATTGAATCGGCGTCTGACCCGGCCCCGGAACCCGGACC
>JBCCAG010000139.1:0-7504 GCA_039814955.1 Cyanobacteria bacterium P01_A01_bin.135 | reverse complement strand
GTGGGTGAACTGCCGCTGCTGATCTAGGGCCTTGGCGAGGCGGGCGAGCATTGCCTCGCAGGTTTCTACTAGCTCGCTCACTTCAGCGGGGGCGTTGTCGAGCCGCACCTGCACATGACCCAGTTCTTCTAGGGCCAGGTGAGCGGTAATCTGACTCATTTGCCGCAGCGGTTGGAGGGCCCGCTTCACATATAGGGCAACTGCCACCGCCAATCCCGCCAACGTCAGCGCCGCTGCCGCTATTAAGCTGCTGCGCAGGGCGTTGAGGCGGTCTCTATCTTCTGTAATATCTAAGAAAACGTACAGGGTCCGAGGAGCCTGCTGTGCCACCTGCAGGGGGCCCAGGCAAACCAGGTAGTCTCTGCCATCGACGGTGACGATTGCCGTATCTACCGCCGTGGGCACCACCGGCAAGCCCTCTCCCTGCACCCGCTCCACTAGGCGCTCTACAATCTGGTCATCTTGGCCTTCTCCCATGGCCTGGGTGGTAATGTTACCGTCAACGGCCACCACCACTGATAGGTCTGAAAAAGAGCGCAGATCAATCACCTTTTGCAGGGCGTCGTCCAGCGGCAGAGCGGTGCGATAGCGGTCAATATCTTCAGGAACCTGGGCAACAACGCTGGTGAGCTGGCGCTCATGCCGGCCCAGCAGGATACGCTCTGTCTGCCAACTCATCCAGGCGGCCATACTGCCGATACCCAAGGTCGCTAGGATCGCCACCCCCACGGTCAGTCGGGTTCGTAAAGAGGATGGAGCGACGAGCTGGCGGATGAACCGCGATCCCTTGGACATAGCTAAGCAGCGGGTGACAGAGGAGGCCGCACAACCGGTAGATTGTTAGCCTATGTTGTCAGCTTACACAACGGCACCGATTCTATAATGAGTTTTTACTGAACAGGGGATTACATTTATGGCCATGGGCGATTGCGACGATGGCTATATGGCGGTGCATTATGGCATAAACCGGTAATCTCTGCGGATAGGCAGGGAATTATTCTGTATAGGGTGGAGTCGCGACCCTGTAGATGCCTATGGCCCCTAACGGGAGTCTATTCGCCTTAACAGTGAAGCTTTCCCAAGCAGAAGAGCTTTATCTCCATAGATTTGGTTTAGTTTATTGACGCCTAGAGAATCTAGAAAGATTCCGGATAAATCGGATTCATGGGGTTCAACAGAGTTAAGGTTGACAGTAGATCTATAGGTGTCGTCCTGTACCGAGAGACTGGTAAATGACCGAGGTATTAAAAATTGGCAACCGTGCAATTGGCGCGGAGGACCTCCTGCCGCTGATGGCGGGGTACCAAATGCTCCCCAAGTTTATTCAAGAGCTCGTCATTGATGAGGCGATCGCTGGCGTAAGCTGCTCACCGGAGGAAGCGCAGCAGGCTAGGGAAGTCTTTTATGCCCAAAACAAGATAACGGACGACGCGGCGCGGCAGGCCTGGCTAGCGGCCTACGGAATGACGGCGGAGCAGCTCGACGCGCTGGCGACCCGCGAGAAGAAGATTGAAACCTTTAAGCAAGACACCTGGGGCCCCAAGCTGGAGTCCTACTTTCTAGAGCGGAAGGGGAAGCTCGACAAAGTCATTTATTCCCTGATTCGCACCAAGGATATTGGTATTGCTCAAGAGATCTACTTTCGAGTCTTGGAAGAGGAGCAGCCCTTCTCGGAGCTGGCCCGAGAATATTCTCAAGGCCCTGAAGCCCAAACTGACGGCCTAATCGGCCCTGTTGAGCTCAGCGTCCCGCATCCTAACCTGGCCCAGATGCTCTCCATCAGCCAGCCAGGCCAGCTCTGCCCGCCCACCCGAGTGGGGGAATGGATTGTAATCGTCAGGCTAGAGCGGTTTGTTCCAGCCCAGCTAGACGAGCCTATGCGCCAGCGGCTGTTGAATGAGCGCTTTCAGCTGTGGCTACAGGAGCAAACCCAGCAGCATGCCCATACTGTCCTGCAGCCTTCTCTGTCCCTGTCGTCCCCTGGCCCAGCTCAAACCTCCTAACGGCTTAAAACCCCGTAACAGACGAGCGGCTTAGCCGTCAGTGCCCCTATCATTGAACCAGTATTAAGCCAACCCTCAGCGAATTTGGCCCTCACGCTCATCGAGCTGCGATAGCGTTGAGCCAGTTCCATCCCTGCCCAGCCACCCTTGGAACCTGCGGCTGATACCCCCGCGATATTGTTATGACCTATACCAGAAGCACCATTCAAGACTTCCTTGAGCGCATCCCGCCGTTCAACCAGCTCCCTGAAGCCAGCGTCAAGCAGCTTGCCTCTCAGCTTAAGCTGCTGCGCTATCGTATGGGTCAGGCCATTTTGGTGCGGGACAAGATGCCCGCCAATATCGCCATTATTTACGAGGGACAGGCGCGCCTGCTGGCCTACGATCCCAGAACCGACAAGCCCCAAACCCTGCAGCTCCTGCAGCCCGGGGCAGTGATGGGGTGGGTCGGTCTGATTCGGGGTGTGCCCTGTGAGACGGCGATCGCCTCCACGGAAACGATCTGCCTCACCATGCCGGCTCTCGACTTCCTAACAATTTTGAAGGGGGAACCGGCCCTGGCCCAGGCCTTTCGGCAGCAGACGTCCTTGCTGGAGGCCTTTGAGCTAATCGGGGCCGAGATTCATCGGCGGGCTATCGGGGAGGCGGACCTCAAGCAAATGGCCTCTATCGGTGCAGCTGATGCCATTGTGGAAACGGTTTCCTCGGGCAGCTACTCCCTGGCCAGACTTGACGCCAACCGCATCTGGTTTGTGAGCGGCGGTGGGTCAGTCGAGAACCATCCGATTGGGACACGTCTCCCGATGGACCCTAACAGCGCCAGCACTATTACCGTAACGGGCTCCTACCCCGCGCGGCTAGTGGGCTTTCCAGCTGCGGCCCTGCGGGCTAAGGCCTCACTCTCCTCCAGTACCCCGGCTGAAGTCTCGGGACTGGCGATCGCCCCTGAGGAGGCCGACGCCGATGTTCCCTACGCGCCGGAGCGCCCCGAGGCCCTTGAGGCCCCGATATTTAAAGAAGAGAGCAACCGCAAGAAGGGCCCCAGCGATTACCCCTTTGTTTCCGGGCGAGGGCAGATTGACAGCGCCATGGCCTGCTTCCAAATGCTGGCCCGCCACTACAATCTCCCGTTCCGCCGGGATGTGGTGCGCCGAGTGCTGTCCGAGCAGGTGGAGCGCATGGGGGGGCTGTCCCTAGAGCTATGCGGGGCGATCACCGAGATGATGGGTCTGCAGGCCCAGATGGTGACTATTCCCACCAGTGCTTTAGGGCGGCTAGAAGCGCCAGTGCTCACCAAATGGCAAGATTCCCTGGCCCTGATTTACGACATTAACCCTCAGGAGGCGATTGTCGCTCTGCCAGAGAGCGGCGTGCTGCGCCGCCGGGTGGAGGATATGGCCCAAACCTGGGGCGAAGAGGTGGAAGAGCGGGGCCGCATGGGCCAGGCTCTGATGTTCCGGCTCACTAAGCAATCCCCCCAAAAGAAATTTGGCCTCAGCTGGTTCTTGCCCTCCCTGACCAAGTACAAGCGGGTGCTAATTGAGGTATTCATCGCCTCCTTCTTCGTGCAGCTGTTTCAGCTTGCCAACCCCCTGATGATTCAGGTGATCATCGACCGGGTGATCGTGCAAAACAGCGCTGACACCCTGCAGGTGCTGGGCATCTTCCTGCTGGTGATTGCCATCTTTGAGGCGGTGCTAACCAGTTTGCGCACCTACCTGTTTGTCGATACCACCAACCGGATCGACATGACCCTAGGGTCAGAAATTATCGACCACCTGCTGCGCTTGCCGCTGCGCTACTTTGAGCGCCGCCCGGTGGGGGAGCTTTCTACCCGCATCAATGAGCTGGAGAATATTCGCCAGTTCCTCACCGGCACTGCCCTGACGGTGGTGCTAGACGCCATCTTCTCGGTGCTCTACATCGCGGTGATGTTTGTCTATAGCTGGCTGCTCACCCTAGTGTCTCTGGCGACAGTGCCCTTGTTCGTGGGCCTGGCCTTCATCGCCTCCCCCGCCATCCGCCGTCAGCTGCGCCAAAAGGCGGAGCGCAACGCCGAGACCCAGTCCTACCTAGTGGAGGTGATGAGCGGCATCCAGACCGTCAAGGCCCAGAATATGGAGCTGCGGGCCCGCTGGCAGTGGCAGCAGCGCTATGCTCGCTACGTGAGTGCCGGGTTTAAGACGGTGCTGTTCTCCACCGCGGCCAGCTCCACCAGCGGCTTTTTTACTAAGCTTTCGGGGCTGCTGGTGCTGTGGGTGGGGGCTTCGCTGGTGCTCAGCGGCGACCTTACCTTGGGTCAGCTAATCGCCTTCCGGATCATCTCCGGCTATGTGACCACGCCGCTGCTGCGGCTGGCTCAGCTGTGGCAGAACTTCCAGGAGACGGCGCTGTCGATTGAGCGACTGAGCGACATCGTGGACGCCCGCCCCGAAGCAGACGAGACCGAGCGCCAGAACATTCCCCTGCCGCCGATTACGGGCCGGGTTGCCTACGACAACGTCTCCTTCCGCTTTAAAGACAGCGGGCCGATGGTGCTCAACAACGTCAACGTGGAGTTTGAGCCCGGGGTGTTTGTGGGCATCGTGGGCCAGAGTGGCTCCGGTAAGAGCACCATGACCAAGCTGCTGCCCCGACTGTACGAGTTGGAGCACGGTCGCATCTTGGTGGATGGCTATGATATCAGTAAGGTAGAGCTGTATTCCCTACGCCAGCAGATCGGCATTGTGCCCCAGGAAAGCCTGTTGTTTGAGGGTACCATTCAGGAAAATATTGCCCTCACCATCCCCGACGCTTCCTCTGAGTCCATCATTGAAGCGGCCAAGGTGGCGGCAGCCCATGACTTCATCATGGACTTGCCCAATGGCTACAATACAAGGGTAGGGGAGCGGGGTGCCTCCCTCTCTGGCGGGCAGCGGCAGCGAATTGCGATCGCCCGGACGGTGCTGCAGAACCCGCGCATGCTGATTATGGACGAATCTACCAGTGCCCTTGACTACGACACCGAGCGGCGGGTCTGCTTAAATTTAGCGGACGCCTTTCAGGACCGGACAGTGTTCTTTATTACCCACCGCCTGAGCACCATTCGCAACGCCGATGTGATTTTGATGATGGACAAAGGCTCCATCGTTGAGCAGGGCACCCACGCCGAATTGATGGAACTGCAGGGGCGCTACTACTGCCTCTACCAGCAGCAGGAAGCCCAGAGCTAGATTGGCAACTGGTGGTAGATTTTGCCCTCCGGTGGAGGGCAAAATCCAACCCCTCCAATGTTGGTAAGCTCAGCCCACCTGAGCAATATTTGAACCTTACCGCTAGCATTGACGTCCTCATTGACTGGTTTACCCACAACGATTTAACCGCCCAGCCATGCAAACCCGCCCTAATTCAGCTAATAACCCCCAACCCAACGCCGACAACAACGGTCAGGGTGGCAGGCTTGCCGCTAGCCAGCAGGCCGCTGTGACCCAGCCCTCTGGCATTGCACCCGCGAAGGGCAGCCGTCCGGCCCAGAGCGAGGCCTTTGACCAGCCCGTGGTCCTTAAGCAGACCCCCCTGTGGTCCCGGGCCATTCTCTGGGGGATTGTGGGCGTCGTCACCTTTGGCTTTACCTGGGCCTGCTTGGCCAAGGTAGAAGAGGCCGTTCCTGCTACGGGAGAGCTGAAGCCCCAGGGCAGCGTCCAGGAGCTACAGCCCCCGGTCTCCGGTAAGGTGGTGGAAGTGTTGGTGGAGGACGGCGATCGCGTCAGCGAAGGCGATCTGCTGGTGCGCCTCGACCCCGCCGCCAGCGAGTCAGATCTAGAGACCCTGGCCCAGGTACAAAAGTCCCTGATTGCCGAAAACCAGTTCTACCGCTCCCAGCTCAGCGGCGCTGAGGTTCCCTCCCCCGTTGAGCTAGCCCAGCTCAACATTCCCCCGGAGGTGCTGGCGCTGACTTCCAGCCGCCTGGCGATTGTCGAAGAAAACCAGCTTTACGCCTCTCTCTTGACGGGGGATTCCTCCGCTAGCCTAGATCCCATTCAGCGCATTCGACTAGGGGAGCTGCGCAACGAGGCCACCTCGCGGATTGCCGCCTCTGAGCTGGAGGTAGAGCAGCTGCGGCGGCAGCTCGGCCAGACCCAGCGCCAAATTGCCACCGCCCAGGAAACCTTCAACATTGAGCAGGGTATCTTAGAGCAAATTGCGCCCTTGGTGGAAGAAGGGGCGTTGGCCGACATTCAGCTTAAGCAGCAGCAGGTAGAGGCCCTCAACCGCCAGGGAGAGCTAGACCGGCTAGTGCAAGAGGAGCGGGTGCTGCGGGCCTCCATTGCCCAGGCCGAGCAGCAGCGCAACAACACGGTGTCCGCTTCCCGCAGCGACATTCTGAATCGGATGGCGGAGAACGACAAGAGCCTGGCTCAAATCGACAGCGAGCTGAACAAGCGCATCGTCGAAAACGACAAGCGCATCGCCGAGATCCGAGGCCAGCTTGAGCAGACTGAGCTGCAGCTCAGCTATCAAGAGCTGCGATCGCCCATCGACGGGGTTGTGTTTGATCTGCAGGCTCAAGAGAACGGCTTTGTCACCGCGAACCCTGAGGCTCCGGTGCTCAAGGTGGTGCCGGGAGACGCCCTGATTGCTGAGGTGTTCATCACCAACCAGGATATTGGTTTTGTGGATGTGGGCATGCCGGTGGATGTGCGTATCGACACCTTCCCCTTTAGCGAATTTGGCGATGTGGAGGGGGAGCTAGTGTCCATCGGTGCTGATGCCCTACCGCCGACGCAGGTGCGGCAGTTCTATGCCTTCCCGGCCAAAGTGGAGCTAGACCAGCAGTTCGTCAACATCAGCGGTAACCCCATCGAGCTACAGTCCGGCATGTCCATTACCGGCAATATCAAGATTCGTAAGCGCCGGGTGATCACCCTGTTCACTGACCTATTTGTGAAGAAGATCGAGACCCTGAAGACCCGCTAGCGCGATCGCTCACATAGGGCAAAGGCCGCTACCCCAGCTTGGGCACGGCCTTTGTAGTTCCACATTGAACTGAGATAATCGGGATCCAGAAGCCTATCGCAGCGCCAGTTCCTTACTTGGCAGGGCGATAGCGACTATACCGCACCTTCAACCCCAGGATGATTGAGGTCAGGGTCAAAGTCAGCACGTTGGCGGCGATGACAGGCACATCGTGCATGTAGGTTCCGTAGACGAGCCACATCAAAATGCCGGTACACAGAATAATCAGCATGGCCCAGGACAGATCCTCTGCTGACTTAGAGCGCCAAACCTTAAAGAGCTGCGGCAAATACGCTAGGGTCGTCATCGCCCCTGCCACTAATCCCAACGCTGTGACTTGATCCATCTCTCTGGTGATTTGCTTCGTAGGTGGGTTGAATGTGAAACGGAGATTGCCGGGTAAACCAGACAGAAAGCAGATTCAAGGCCCTTCGTGTTTTGAACTCAGGGATGGATGAGTTTCTGCTCAGCAATAAGTTAACACAGTTGATTAGACAGTTGGGCTG
>JBCCAG010000671.1:0-2727 GCA_039814955.1 Cyanobacteria bacterium P01_A01_bin.135 | reverse complement strand
GGCGATCGCTTTACGGGGGTGCCGGAGCAGGGCTTTCACACCTTTGCCATGATCTACGCAAGCTGGGCGGCCTCCCAACCCTATTACCGAGAGGCCCCCTACCGGCAGTTCGGCTATGACTCCCTGGAAGACTACCTGCAGCGGGGCTGGGAAGCGGGCTACCGCAAGCGCGACCCCCACAATCTGCTGGCGATGATTGACACCTGGCTACGCTGTGATGTGGGCAATAATCCTACCTACGGCGGCGATTATGCTGGAGCTTTGGGGGCGATTACGGCCAAGACCCTGGTGATGCCGGCTACAACAGATCTGTACTTTACGCCGAAGGACTGCAAGACGGAGGCAGACCTAATCGCCAACAGCCACTACTGTCCGATTCCCTCGATTTGGGGCCACCGGGCGGGCAATCCCTATCAGAACCCAGAGGATGAGGCGTTTATTCGCTCTGCGGTGGCGGCGCTGCTGGACAGCGCGGTGGATGAGGTGAGCTAAGGCCGGAGTGCAGGCTGAGTTATCGCTGCTTGAGGTACGGCTTGTCTCGAATAGTAAGCGCGCGCTTAGAATTTCTCTATCGTAAGCGTAAAGCCGGGTAGAATGGCTTCCCCCGACAGCTCGGCGGGCAAAGAGCGGACCTCTTTGCTGCCCTGGCGGTAAATCTCAACCTGCTGCTGTTGGGGATTAATCAACCAGCCTAAACGAACGCCGCTAGCGATATATTCCTGCATCTTGTCCTGTAGCGCTGATAGGCCATCGGTCGGTGACCTGAGCTCAATGACAAAGTCTGGGGCGATGGGAGGAAATTTTTGCCGCTGCTCGGGGGTGAGGCTTTGCCAGCGGGAGAGCGCTACCCAGGCGACATCGGGGGAGCGGTCGCCGCCGCCAGGGAGCTTAAATAAGGTAGAGGAGCTGAAGACCTTGCCCAGCTTTGTGCGGCGATTCCAAATACCGAGGTCGATGCCTAGCTCAAGTTCTGTGTTGCCGCTTTCGCCGCCAACGGGGGACATGAAAATTAGGGCTCCTTGGGGGTCGCGTTCGATGGTGAGGTTGGGGTTGTTGAGGCAGAGCTGGTGGAACTGCGCGTCGCTGAGGGGGATATGGGTGAGGTCAACTTTGAGGGGGAGGGTAAGAGACATAGGTACAAGCCCGCCACTGCTAATGGTCTGCGCTGAATTTATTGTGAGCTATTTGCTACCAAAGTGGCATTCGTGATTCAATACTGCGATTGTGTCATATAGCAAATGTCCTGATGCATTAGGACATTTGCGCGCCCAGTGGCTACGGTACGTCAGGGCTTTGAGCCGGCCGCACTGTCCTAACCCACTGGGCCAGTGCAATAGCTTTCCAGCAAGGCCCCACGACTGCCACAAATCCATGCCTTCTAAGGAACACCATATTTTTTAGAAGGCTGGCTCGCCTGTGATGAGTCAGCCGCTTAGAATTTTAGATAGAACCACAATGAGAGGCAGCGCAACCATGGTCGCTCTTCAAGACTTGTCTGCATGGCTCGAAGCCGATGACCCCGAAGAACGTCAGATTATCAGCGGCGTTAGGTGGGAAAGCTACGATGTCCTGCTGAACAGCCGCGATCGCCTCCCTCACCGAATTACTTACCTAGACGGAGTCTTAGAGCTTGTGTCCCCTAGCCGCCGCCATGAGCGCCGCAAGAGCATCATTGGGTCACTGCTAGAAGACTATTTCAAAGAAAAGCGGATTCCCTACTTTCCCCTCGGCTCAACCACGTTTCGCCAGCAGAACCAGCAGGGCGGTGTCGAACCTGATGAGTCCTACTGCCTAGGCAGTGAAAAAGCGCTGCCTGATTTAGCGATTGAGGTCGTCGTCACTAGCGGCGGGATTGACAAGCTTGAGGTTTACCGGCGGCTGCAGGTGAGTGAAGTCTGGTTTTTTAAGAACGACCGCTTTGAGCTGTACTGCCTGACGCCAGAAGGATATCAACTTGTCGAAAGCAGCCGGCTACTGCCGCACCTAGATATTGCGTTGCTGTCTCAATCAGTCGTCGCGCCAGACCCTTTAGAGGCAGCGATCGCCTTTCGGAGCGCCATTCAGAAGCCATAATGGCGATCGCTAAGCCCGAAAATGCCACGCCCGCGGCTGCACAAACGCCCGAATCCCCTCTTGGGACAGCGTCACCCCCACCCCCGAATGCCCCCGCCCCGACCAGGGCAGCTGGGGGCTGACGCGATCGCAGCAGTTCCAGTAGGCGCTGCCGGTATTGAGCTGCCCCAAGATTTGCACCGCCCGCCCGCGATCGCCGCAGTACACCGCCGCCGTCAGGCCGTAGTCCGTGTCGTTCATCAGCGCCACCGCTGCTTCGTCATCGGCCACCCGCTGAATGCCGATGACTGGGCCAAAGGTCTCCTCCCGCATCACCGCCATGTCGTGGGTCACCTCCGTGAGCACGGTGGGGGCAAAGTACCAGCCGGGCCGTGCTACCGCCTCACCCCCGCAGCGGAGTGTGGCTCCCTTGGCGATCGCCCCCTCTACCTGCCGCTCTAGCACCGCCATCTGCGGCCTGCGGCTCAGGGGCCCCAGGTAGGTGTTGGGGTCGGTGGGGTCCCCCAGCTTAAAGCCCTGCACCGCGTCCAAAAACGCGCTTAAAAAATCGTCGTACACCGCGCTGTGCACATAGATGCGCTCCACCGCGCAGCAGGACTGGCCGTTGTTATAAAAAGCGCCATCCGCCAGCGCCGTGGCTACTGCCCCCACATC
>JBCCAG010000088.1:0-9218 GCA_039814955.1 Cyanobacteria bacterium P01_A01_bin.135 | reverse complement strand
GGGGCGAGCTCTACCTGAAACTGGACTTTATCCATCGCTAGGGGCTTGAGCTGGCTCACTAGCCTATCTTGCAGCTGCGCCGCCGCTGTCTGGCGCAGTTGGGTGAGCTGAGCGCATTCTGCCATCAGCTGCGCTCGCTTGGCCTGGTAGGCTTTCTCTAAAGCTTCCACAGACTGGCCGCTGTCGGTAAGGGCGTCTAGCTCCGCCTGCAGCTGCTGGTCTCGGGCGATGGCATCTGCCAAGGTGGGGCCATACTTACGGCAAATTTGCTTGAGCTGCACGATGCGCTCCTCTACTTCGCTCAGCCGCTGGGGGTCAGTCTCCAGCCCTTCGCCATAGGCGTTCACCTGCCGCCCCGCCTCTTCCACCTGGGCCATGGCCTCGTTGACCATCTCCAGCATCGGCTGGATGGTCTTGTCGTACTCCGCCATAGTGGTAAAAATGTCGTAGGCGCGGCCCAGGAGGTCGGCGCAGGCCTCGCCGCCTTCGTCGTTTTGATATAGCAACTGGTAGGCCTGGTAGCTGTGCTGCTGCAGCTCCACCGCGTGGCTCAGCCGCTTGCGCTCTTGATCGAGGTTGTCCAGCTCGTCGGGGTCTTCTAGCTGGGCCTCCTGCAGCTCTTTAGCCTGAAAAGTGAACAGGTCGAGCTGCTGCTGGCGCTGGGCTTCCTGCTGCTGGCGGCGCTCCAAAGCTTTTTTAGCGCTCTGGGCGGCGTCGTAGGCCTTGGCCACAGCATCTAGCTGTCGCTGCAGTGCCACTCCCCCAAACCCATCGAGCCACCCCCGCTGCAGCGCCGCATCGCCGAGCTGCACCGTCTGCCCTTGCGCGGTAATTTCCACGAGCCGCTGCCGCAGGGATTCAATCTGCTGCTTATTGACTAGCATGCCGTTCACCCGCGAGCGGTTGCGCACCCCGCCCCGTCCGGCGGTCAGCTCCCGCCGACAGGTGATTACGCCGTCCTCAATAGGGTCGATTTCCTGTTCCTTGAGCCAGGCTGTCAGCTCCGGCACCAGAGCAAAGCTCGCTTCAATGAGACCGCGATCGCTCCCCGCCCGCACAATTTTGCCGGAGACGCGCCCCCCCAAGACGGCATCGATGGCGTCAAGAATAATGGATTTACCAGCGCCGGTTTCTCCGGTGAGGACGTTGAGGCCAGCGCCAAACTGTAGATCTAGTGCGTCAACTAGCGCAAAGTTTTCAACGTGAATAGAAATCAGCATGGAGTGACCGGATGCGGTAGTACGTCAGTATATTATGTCCGGTAGACCCCTTAAGTTTGACATAGGGCGAACGAAAAGAAAGCGTGGTCGATGGGGAGAGGACTCATATCCGGAATCTTGCCGCCCGTGGAACTCAAAGCAGCAGGCTGGAACAACCGCCCTGTCCCGCGACTTCTAAGAACGCGGGGGTTCCTAGACTGGTCCGCCACATGGCGGACCAGCCGCTTAGTCAGGTCAGCAGCAGCGATCGCTCTTACAATAGTAGGCAGGCCAATGCTAGATAAGCCAATACTAGACAAGCGATTGAGGCGCGATGGATATGTCCCACCCTCCGACTCTAGACGGATGCCTGCAGAGCGTTCACCACGTGGCGCTGCACGTCAAGGATATGGGCGTCGCCTGCCAGTTTTACGGCCAGGTACTGGGCCTGCACCAGCTAACTGGCGACGAGGTCCCAAAAACCCTAGTTAAGGCGGTGGCGGCGGGGGAGGTCACCAACTTTCGGCTCCCGGACGGCACGATTCTCGATATCTTTTGGAAGCCGGACCTAGCCCCCCCCAACCCCGACCCCACCCAGGAGTTTACCCGCGCCGGGCACCTGGCCTTCGGCATTGCGCCGGAGCAGTTTGACCAAGCAGTGGCGACCCTGCATCACCACAACGTGCGGATTGACCATGGCCCCGTCAGCCGTCCGACGGGGCGCGGCATCTACTTCTACGACCCGGACGGGTTTTTGCTAGAGATCCGCTGCGATCCTCTTCCGCAGAGCAATCCCGAATGACATTATGAAGCTGGGTAAATTTTTACTTTTGTTCGTTCCGGCAGCTTCTATCACTTGCTTTCCAGCCAGTGGACTTGGACAGGCCATCCTGGAAACCGTACCAGACGGCGAGGTGCCTGCCGAAGTCGGACGGGCTCAGGCGAGCGCCTGCGACGATTTTCCCACCTTGTTTGAGTACCCCTCGTGGAACTATGGCCAGTCTGATAGCTGGCAGCTCCAGCTCCAGCTGAGCGCGCCTAGTCTAAGGCAGCCGCTAAGCGGCAGGGTGGGCAGCGCCTGCGTACCGCCTAACTGGCGACTAGAGCTGTATGAAAGAGAGGAGTATGACACGCTGTTTGACAGCATTGAAGGCGTTAACAGCGATAGGGGATCCGCGAGGTACTTCAATTTTTCGGATGGGAGCGGCCTGAATAGCCAGATTTCTTCCGTTCGCGTCCTGCGGTACGATTCTCACGACAACCGATGGGTTGATTGCGAGGCGGTCCGCCACTGCCGGTTCTGAACCTGCATCATCGCGTGAAGGCATCGCCCCGGTCAAAGAACTGCAGCCGCCCGATGCCCAGAAATAGTCCCTGGGGCTGCTCGCCAGCGGGGAAGGCGGTAATCCCAAACTGATAGGTACCCTCACGGCGGGGGTTGCGCTCTGGCCGCAGGCGAATCGTAACGTCGGTGCCGGGGGGGACTGGCGTATCAAAGGTGACTACAATGGTCTGGGTATCGTCATTGAAGCTGACATTACTCAGCAGTAGCTCATCTCCCCGACGCCGGTGTTTGCCGGTAAACGCCTGGGTTCTCTCTAAGTCATATTCAATCTCGCGGGCCTCGCTCTCGCCGTTGAGCTGGGCGATCGCCACCTGCTGCAAGGGCTCGCCAACATCGGCGGGGATGGTGAGGTCAAAGGAGTAGCTCGGGCGACTGGCGGAGGACACCGTGCGATTGCTGGTAAAGGTGTCGACAAGGCGTGGTGCTGCATCAAAAAATACCCGTCCGTCGGCGGCCTGCCTGGCCTGTAGGGGGAGTGGCGTGATGACAAGGGTGGTGAGGGCGGCGGCGAGCGCGAGGCCGGTTTTGCGAAGAGTCATGGGTTGCCTCCAAATAAATCTCTCTAGATTCAGCTTTTCTATGACTCCCATGGTGGGGGCTGAGTCTGAGGACAAGCTGACTGCTGGATTAGATCTAGAGGTTTGCGGCCTGAGAGCTGATTAGAAAGCGAAGGGGGATCTGGGATGGGTGGCGGGGCAAAGATGATAATGAAGGTAGCCTGCGGGATGAGGCGACGGAGGGTGCGTAGATGGGCGTCGGCGTCGTTGCGTTTGCGGAAGCGGGCGACGGTGATGCGCTGGGCTTTTGGCAGGAGGCGGATGATACACCAAGGGTGGAGCTGCTCCCGGTAGATTTGCCCCTGGGGTGCGGGTGAAGATGTTGGTATCATGGGGAAATCTTGCCCCGCTGCTGGCGGGGTTTGAGAGGTATGGCAACTGCCCGAAACTTGCCGGTGGGAGGCAGTTGGCTTTGCTTTGCATAAGTCTCATTCAAATACGAGTATTCGTATTTGTCAAGCATGACATGGGTAAGATTCGCTTGCGGATTAAAGCGCTCGTGAAGGAGCGGGGCTGGACGATGAAGGATGTCGCCAACCGGGCAGGAGTTCCTTATACGACGGTAGCGACCTATGCCAACTCTTCAGGCATGGCGACGGTGGACTACACGGCGCTGCATAAGCTAGCTCAGGTGTTTGAGATCTCGGTGGAAGAGCTAGTGGAGATTGTCGAGAAATAGGTAACAATGCCTATCAAGAGGTGGTTTGAGCTGAAAATTGAATACGTTTGGCAAGAATTAGGGCTGAAGCGATGAGCCATCGAAGCGAATTTTGTAGAAGTAGACAAACGTATTACTTAACCCTCTAGGAGTTACGAGTTGATTCAGTGTTTGGATTGAACTGAGTGCTATCTCTACGCCCCGCAGGCTCTGAATGCTTTAGCTATTAGCGCCGTCAGGATAGTATCTCAGGCGAATATATTTCGCTTCAGTAAATACTAGGCTTTTCAAAATTAAGCTTTGAACAAAGCAGTTTTGAAATAGTTACTCTTTTTGTACCTTGGGGTACTATTGATTGATGTTTGAGCTTAGTTGGTCGATATGTTCTCTTGCATACTTGAAAATTGAGGAAGCAAAATGACTAAGAAGGCAGTCAAAAGAAAGGTGCGTCCAAACATCAACCAAATTAAGGCTGAGATTCGCGATCTAGTTGTTAAGCACGGTTATGACGATCAAATTTTGCTGGGCTTTGCCAAATTTGTGAATGGAGGAGCTTTTAAGCCTGTTGAGCCACGCATGCAGGATCTCAAGGATGCTGTAATTGCTACGTTCAATTGCACTTCATATAAAGAGCTCAAGAAAAATAGCAGCTTTCAACTTTTTGTTCGAGAGCATAATCTTAAAATGACCTCTAAAGCTTCTTGGCTAAAAGTCTATCGGAAATTTGTAGGATTACCTCAGAGCGAAAAAAATTCTATTGGTGACACGTCAATCAATGGTGTTGACGTACTGCGCAATTTCTTACCTTGGAGAGTTTTCGCGCTAGATCCTAAAACAGCTACCGTTGATGAAATAAAGTCTACGTTTAATAAACTTGCTAAAGAGCACCATCCTGATCATGGCGGGAACGCAGACGTCTTTAATCAACTTAAGATAATGCGGGACAGCCTGTTGGCTGCATATTAGTAACCTAGAGGAAGATGCAGAATAAATGGGCAAGTGTAATATCACTGGTAGGGAGTTAGCTGACGCGCTAGATGTTACGGAAGAGGGCTTAGCTGATATATGCGACTTCTTTGATTCTGATCCAGATGATGACTGGGAGTTAGTCGAGGGCGCTCATTTTAAGTGGGGTTCCCATGGTGCAAGAATTTTTAGCCCGGAAGGCGCGGTTGAGATTTGCAATTACCTAGAGGACAACCAGCAAGAGCGTCCTCTTCTGCAGCGCTGGAAAAGGTGGCTACTGCAGCGCGATCGTCGCTTAAAGGGCCTGATGGTTGCAAAGCATGTTCAAGAAATTAGCCAGCTTGAGGGACAGGTTTTCTTTAACGGTGGCAGAGCTTTCCTAGGGCCAGGAGCTTGCCGAGAGGTTCTTGGACTTGGGAAAAGGCAAGATATCTTAAACAGAACATTCCAAGAAATTCAAAGATCTGAAAATATAGACATTGAGCCGCTAAAAATTGACGTTGATTTTTTTGTCGGTGAGCAAGATACCCGATGTTTTAGTCGTTCTGGCCTTGCCTCGGTTAGTAAGCAACTGGGAGTTCGCCTATCTCAGAGGCATCGCCAGGAATGGGCAAAAGTTGTTGCTGATTATGCCCCTTTGGCCATAGAAGCAATTGAGCAGCATGAAGCAGGTCGAGAAAAACGCATTAAGCAAGCAATGAATCGAGTTCGCAAGCGGGCGGGCCGTAGGTGCCAGCTAACCAATCGCCGTCAAGCAATTCATAGGTTTGATTTAGAGGTTCATCATCTTTTTGACAAGAACGTCTATCCACAGCTTGCTGACGTAGAGACAAATCTCATTGCCATTGCGTCTGATATTCATACTCACTTCCATATGTGGATGGGTGGCACTCATATCACCTGCACTGTAGAAGATATGGAGCGATATGTTGAAGAGTTCAGCAATTCGCTTTTTGCTGAAGATAGTGTCGCGCAGGCCACAAAAGTAGCTATGACCCTATCAAATGCAAAGAAGTCTCTGAGGCCGCTAATCTAGCCACTTGCATCTCGGACCATACAGCGGCTCACTCTTTATGTATGGGCACGTATAGGAGCTATCTGCATTACAAAATCTCGGCAAACCTGTCTACCTGTAGAAAGATTACTCAACCTTTACGCAATCTCTACTATTCTTCTACAGAACTTTTACCCGACAAAGCAACTGCCCCGAAGCCTCAGGACAGTTGCTGTATCAGCCCGTAGCTAGAGAACCGTAGAACTCACCTAGCCGCGACGAGGCCCTGGCACAATCATCGGGACCTGTCGGCGATAATTCGCATAATCATCGCCAAAAGTATCAACCAAATCCCGCTCCTCAAACTGAACGGCAACCAAAATATAGGCGGCGGTCACCAGGGAGAACACCAAATGGGCGATCGTCATAACTGGCGTAGCCCAAAAGGCGAGGAGAAATCCAACATACAGAGGGTGCCGCACATACTGGTAGAGGCCGGGCGTTACAAAGGGCGTTGCCGTATATTCCTCACCCCGTAGGTACAGCCACACCTGATGCAGACCAAAGAGGTCAAAATGGTTAATGAGAAATGATGTGCTCAGCACAATCAGCCAGCCAGCCGCAGAAATTGCATAAAGGGCAGCAACAGCAGTGGGATTGGTAACGCGCCAAACTACGCCACCCATAGGCTGCCAAAGATAAAACAGTGTCGCTAGGCAAAGGCTCGACAGAAGAACATAGGTGCTGCGCTCTACCGCAGTCGGAACAAACTGGGTCCACCAGCGCTTAAACCCCTTACGCGCCATGACGCTGTGCTGGATACCAAATAGACCCAGAAGACCGAGGTTGACCAATAGAGCATGCTGTAGAGGAAGTACCGGCGCAGAATCGATAGACCGAGGAACGACAATATTACTAACAAAGCCGCAGGCATACAAAAGCGTAACCAAAAAAACGGCGTAGCACACCAAGCCATAAGCAAACGCAGCCCAGCGGCCTAAACGATTGGTTTGGGGCATAGAAACAGGGGAAGAAGCCATAGGTTCAGATCTTGTTCAGATTGAGGATTACAGGTTGATGAGGAAGGCGAGAAGTCAAGGTGGCTCCTCGCCCGATTACTGATTAGCAGGACTACTTATTGCCCAAACCTTGGCGAAACTCGTCTCCAAATCTACCGGAGAGCTTGTTGCCTAAACCTTGGCGAAATTCATCCTCAAACCGGCCAGACAGCTTGCTTTGAAAGCCTTGGGTGAACGCCTCAGAGTGGTGCCCTGAAAGTCCAGAGAGCTTGTTGCCCAAGCCTTGCTCAAATTCTTCGGCATGACGTTGGGAAAGCTTATTGCCTAGACCTTGCTCAAACTCGTCGGCGTGGCGCTCAGAGAGTTTATTGCCTAGACCCTGCTCGAACTCTTCAGCATGGCGCTCAGAGAGCTTGTTGCCCAAGCCTTGCTCGAACTCCTCTTGGAAGCGCCCCGAAAGTGCGTTAGCAGGCGAAGCAATAGTTGAAATAGCGACGACAGAGATAACAGCAGTAAGAATGCGTTTCATGACCAGGAACTCCGTAGTTAAGTGGATGGGGAGGAGACAGGTGACAGTTAATGTGCTGTCCTCCCGATGACTTAACTATGCCAAGGTTGCCCGGCTTAAAAAATCCCTAATAAATGAGGTTTATTCAGGAGACGCCTCAGATTTATTCAGGTGTTGTCCTACTTATTTGCCCTACTGATTGGGAACAGCCCACCAAGCTAACCCATAGGGCTGCACTTCCTCATTCGCTTGGTCGGCGTATTCCACGCGAATTTTATAGCGCCCAGTCTCGGGGATGCGCTGAAAGATATGCTCAACGCTATCCACCGGGCTCACCGACTGCCACAGGCTATCGTCCGTATCGTCTTCATCCGCCGGCAGCAGGTATAGATTGAGGTTATTGAGGCCGTGATCCTCAAAGGTCTCGCCGACGTCGTACTGCCCGTTTTCGTTGTCATCGTTGAGGGTCACCTTGCGGCTCCAGGTGAGGGTCGCCGAGATGAAGCTGTCCGCCTGCAGCGGCACGTCAATTACGTAATCGCGATAGGAGGGGATGTCGCCGTCCTCAGCAACGCTGCGGTAATCCCAGCCCCGCTGGCTTACCAGCCCATCCACTGCATCACCAGGAGCCTGCTGCCCGGCGCTAAACTGCTCGTAGGCCCGGTAGGCATTGAGGTGCCCCGTCCCCAGCGCTTCGCTGAGGGGGTAGTCCTCATCCAAATAGGCGTCGGAGTCTAGCCAGGTTTCGTTGCGGTGGGTAAACAGGGTGCGGGTCATCCCCAAAGCTTGCCCCGAGCCATCGTCTTGGAGCTTATCGGCGCTGTTGAGCAGGACGGCGCGGGTTACCTGCGGATTGCGGGAATCTACGCTCCAGTCGGGACGATTCTGGCGCAGTTGGCGATCGCCGTATTCCTGTAGCAGGGCTACCGTCGCAGTGACATGGGGTGCCGCAAAGCTGGTGCCACTGGCCCGGATGCGGCCCCCATTGGTGTTGAGCATAGTCAGATTGCTGCCGGGGGCCACCAGGCTAATGGAGCGCCGCTCTCCCACGTTGCTTTCCAGCTCCTCTCGCCGCCCCACAATCAGCTCCGGGGCACTGCCCAGGCTAGAGAAATCGACTTTGGTAAATACCCCATCCACTTGGGTGGAGTTGGCAACGGTGATGCCATTGAATAGATCGGTGGGAATAGGGATGCCTCCCCGCCCTTGGTTGCCGGCAATCACATACAGGGTGCCATGCTCATTAGAGGACCAGTCAATGCACTGGGTCAGCAGGGCGTTGCCGTCCAGCATCGCGTCCGGGCGAGGGTCGCGGTCTAGGGATTCCCCAAAGCTAAAGTTGATAGCCCGCACGTCTTCGCCGTTTTGCTGAGCCACGGTTTGGGCCGCTAGGCATTCTTCCGGCTGGGCGCTGCGGTTTAGTAAGCCCACCGCCGAGGCATAGAGCTGGGCGCCGGGGGCCACCCCCGTGAGCTGCTTGTCCTGACTCACCATGACGCTGGCGACGCTGACGGCATGACCATCCACTAGCTCATTAGCTGAGGGGGCCTCATCCCGCACGAATACTTGGCCAACTCGCAGCACCAGGTCTGGGACGGCTGGCTTATCGAGGCGCTGCGCGGTGGGTCTACCGATTTCCACCTGGCCAATGGCGATTTTTGCGCCGGTTAAGTTGAGGGGGGCTGCCTGGAGCCGCAGGGCGTCGATGCCCGCCTCCCCAACGGAATTGAGGAGAGCGAGGGCTGGCGTAGCCCAAGGAACCATCGGCGCAATGATGGGAGCGGCGATCGCGACTGCGGCTGTACTCAAGAGACAGACTAGGTGCCTTGGGGCCAGTTTCGACATCGCTTATGCCTCGAAGATTTACTTGAATTGACGGCTACTTTACCTGTATAGCAGATGTGTCAGGCATTAGGGCATCTGCATATCCGCTCGCCTGCACCCTATCAAGCTTTGTGCCCTCCGGGCCTGT
>JBCCAG010000898.1:0-1777 GCA_039814955.1 Cyanobacteria bacterium P01_A01_bin.135 | reverse complement strand
TTTTAATGATTCGCGAGTTAGATTTGTAGACAAGTTTAATGGTGACTGCTAAAGCACGATGGTACTGGGAAGTATGAAGGACAACAGCGCCGGAGAAAACAAGCGACTTCTGCTGATCGATGACGATCCAAACCTGATTTTGCTGGTGAAGGACTACCTAGAGTTCCGCGGCTATGACGTCATCACCGCTGAAAACGGTCGCGAGGCGCTGACCGTCCTAGAGGCAGAGACACCAGATATGATCATCTGCGACGTGATGATGCCCGAGATGGATGGCTACTCTTTGGTAGAGCATGTCCGCCAGGATCCCAAAACCAATTGGATTCCCGTTTTGTTCTTGTCGGCAAAGGGACAGAGCCAGGACAAGGTGAAGGGGTTGAGCACCGGCGCAGATGTCTATATGGTAAAGCCCTTTGAGCCGGAGGAGCTGGTGGCCCAGGTGGAGTCATCGCTGAAGCAGGCCTCCCGCCTCATGGTACGGCAGCCCAGCCAGTCGGGGGATGGGGCACACCGCATCAAGGTGCCCTTCGATGTCGAGCTGACGCCGACCGAGCTGCGGGTGGTGCAGTTTGTCGCCCGCGGCATGGCCAACCGAGAAATTGCCCAGGAGCTGAACGTTAGCCAGCGCACCATCGAGAGCCACGTCAGCAATATGCTAGGTAAAACCGGCCTGCACAACCGCACGGAGCTGGCTCGCTGGGCCCTCGAGAACCAAATGGCTTAACTTTGGAGCCTGTTGTGCGCAGGCGTCACCTGCTGCAGAGGGCGACAGGCCACAAGGCGATCGCCGCCCGAAGAACAGGCTGCACTTGAGCAGTGAACCACAGGCGAATACTCAAGAGAACTATGGCCTTGGGGGCAGGATAGCGATCGCCCAGGCGCGGTAGGATCAACCCTAAGATAAGCTACCCCACTGTTACAAGCCGGGGCGACAGCTCGCTTTATTGGGGTAATCTGACGCTCTTTCGAAGGTTGGGCACTATGGCACATCAGTGCTTCACCGTCTTAATTGTTGATGACAGTGGAGCGGACCGCATTAGCTATCGCCGCTATCTGCAGCGAAACCCAAACCTAAATTGCGCCGTATTTGAAGCAGATTCCGGCGAGGCTGGGCTAGCGCTCTGTATTCAGGCCCAGCCCGACGTTGTTCTTTTAGACTACCGGCTACCCGACTTCAATGGGCTGGAGTTTCTGCAGGCGCTCAAACCCCAGATTCAAGATATGCCGGCGCTAATCATCGTCACGGGGAAAGGCAGCGAGGCGATCGCGGCCCGCGCCTTAAAAGCCGGAGCCGAAGACTACTTGATCAAAGGGGAAATTACCCCCGCATCTCTTCAGCACAGCATTGAGCAGGCAGTAGAGAAAGCGAACCTTCGGCGGCAGCTTACCCAAAGCGAGGAACAACGTCGGCTGGCTCTAGCAACGGCGGAGCTAGGCATTTGGGAATGGCGATCGCCTCAGGGTCAACTCTCCTACTCCAATCAGGTTGAACTGATTTTTGGATTTGCGCCTGGCGAAGCTCTCCTAGGCTACAGGACTCTGCTGAAGCGAATTTACCCTGGCGATCGCGCCACCATACGGGACGTCATACGGCGAGCCTTACGAACCCAAACCCAGCACAGCACCGACTTTCGGGTAATTTGGCCAGATGGTTCCCTCCACTGGCTCTGGGGCAGTGCGCAGTTCTACCCAACGGCAGCCCCAGGGGCGAGGGGCGGACGGCTACTGGGGACCGTTACCGATGTCACCCGCCTTAAGCAGGTGAGAGTAGACCTTG
>JBCCAG010000148.1:0-7099 GCA_039814955.1 Cyanobacteria bacterium P01_A01_bin.135 | reverse complement strand
CGTCTGCCCCCCCGCCACAAACACACCGGGATAGTCGTAGGGGGCGGACCACACGGCATAGGTGACATAGGCCAAGCCCTGGCGCGATCGCACCTCGTTCACCAGGCGTCCTCCCAAGCCATTCATAACTTCATTCACCACCGACAGCTCGGCGAAGTCCTCATCTCGTCGGGTACCGCCTAGGTGCCCAAGCTGGATATAGCTTTGGCTAAGCTGGGGCTGATCCACGAGGAACACCCCAGAGGTATTCGCTTGATCAACCGGGGGCTGGGTCAAGTCGGCGGTGCCAGCGGCTGACCAATCGCCAAAGGCATCTTCCACCAGGCTGCGCATGGCGACCGGATCAAAATCTCCCACGATCCCTAGCAGCAGGTTACTGGGGTAGAAATACTGCTCATAGAAAGCCACCACATCCTCGTGGCTGATATTCTCTAGGGTGCTGTACTCCACCGTGCGAGCGTAGGGGCTGCTGCTGCCGTAGAGCAGTTTGCTGAACTCGCGGGACAAGATGCCGTCAGGATTGTCGTTGCGGCGGGCGATATCCCCCGCGATTTGGGCGAGGGTAAAGTCAATTTTCTCTTGGGGAAAGGCGGGGTGACGCAGTACATCGGCAAAGCGGGCAAATACCTCGGGTAAGTCCTCGCTGAGGGCGTCGAAGGAGGCGCTGCCGGAGGTAGTTCCAACTCCCGTTTCAATGCTGGCGGCCCGCTGCTCTAGAAACTGGTTGAGCTCATCCGCTGGGTAGGCTTCGGTGCCGCCGCTGCGCATCACCGACCCCACGACTCCCGCCAGCCCCACCTTGTCGGCAGGCTCATAGCGATCGCCCGTATGAATCAGCGCTGTCCCCCCCACTAGCGGCAGCTCGTGGTCTTCCATCAGGTAAACCTGCAGGCCGTTCTCCAACCGGAAGGTGCTGTACTCAGGAATTTCAATTTCCCTGAGGGGCTCAAACTCTAGCTCGGTGTAGTGCTGGGCTTGGGTCGCTAAAGCTGGCTGACGCCCCGTCCCCAAAATTACTAGGCAGACCACCAGCGCTATGGCCCCGTAGCGCCATAATTGCCGGAGCAGCCGCTGACCACTATCAGCAACCCGTGCTTTGCCGCGCATAATACGTCCCATAGTTGTTAAAGCTCTCTAGGTCTCAGGTAGGAGTTTGCCGACGGTGCGGTTCTCGGGCCGGAAGGTCTCCTGGGCCACCCGCTGGATATCGGCTGCGGTTACCGCTTCGATCTCGGCGAGTTCCTCAAACAGGTTGCGCCAGCTGCCAGTTTTGGCCTCATATTCTGCCAGCAGACTGGCCATGCCGCTGTTGGAGGCCAAGATCCGTAGCAGGCCAGCCTCGGTCTGCGCCCGGACGCGGTCTAGCTCTTGCTGGGAGACCGGCTCCGTTCTGAGCTGGGTAAGCTGGGCGTCAAAGGCCGCCGCCAACTCCTCGACTGTATGGCCAGGGGCGGTGAGGGCATAAAACACAATCATATTGGCAAAGCGATCGCCGGGGAACCCGTTGAGGCTTTGGGCGCTGAGGGCGATTTGCTGCCCTTCTACTAGGTCTTGGTAAAGGCGCGAGGTTCGACCGCTAGAGAGAATGGCACTGATTAGCTGGTACACCACGTTGTCAGGGTGGTCGATGCCGGGGCGGTGGTAACCCTCTAGGTACCACGGCTGGCTCTGCAGCCTCAGGGTAAACGATTGGGGGGCCTCCTGGGGGGGCTCTTCCACCGTGACCCGGGGTGCTGGCGGCTTAGCGGGGTAGCGGCCAAAGTAGATTTCCGCCAGGCGCTTCACCTCCTCGGTGTCCACATCACCCACCACGGTGAGGGTCATGCGCTCAGGGATGTAGTAGCGCTCAAAGAAGTCCCGCACGTCGCTGCGCTCCATATCCCTCAGGTCGGCTTCGTAGCCAATGGTGGGGCGGCGATAGGGGTGGGTCTGAAAGGCCTGGTCCAAAAATTGCTCGATCATGCTGCCGATGGGGGAATTGTCTACCCGCATGCGGCGCTCTTCCAGAATGACGTCCTTCTCTTCGTAGAATTCCCGAAACACCGGGTCTAGGAATCGCTCTGACTCCAGGGACATCCACAGCTCCAGCTTATTGGAGGGCAAGCTGTAGAAATAGCGGGTGGCGTCCGCCGAGGTTGTGGCATTGAGGCCGACGCCCCCTGCCTGAGCCACAATTCTGGGCATGGCGTTTTGCTCAACGTACTGGCCGGCCTCCGCTCGCAGCCGCTCAAAGGTTTCGGTCAGCTCGGCCACCGCCGCCGCGTCGCCCGCCGCCTCTGCTGCCTTCAGCGCTTCAAAGGCTCGGTCTAGCTCGGCTATGGCCGCTTTCTCCGCCTCGTAGTCGATGGTGCCGATGCGGCTGGTGCCCTTAAAGGCCAGATGCTCTAGGTAGTGGGCCGCCCCCGTCAGGCCATCGGCTTCTTCCGCCGCCCCCACATCCACGTAGGTCATGAACGAAATCACCGGAGCGGTATGGCGCTCCATGACGATGAAGGTCATGCCATTATCGAGGGTAAATTCGGTAATGTTGCTGAGGGCGCTCTCTATATAGGACGGTAGCCCTTGGCTAGAAGGCTCCCCGGGGGCAGCGCGATCGCCACTGCCCTCAGGGGTCAGCCCATAGGCTGCCACCGGGCTACTGGTAAACCAGAGCACTATGGCAAGGAGCAGCGCCAGGGGGAGTGCGGTCACCTGACGCCGAAGCGGGCGGTGTTGACTTTTGAAATGAGCGGACAGTGGTTCGGGTGAACTTCCAGTGGCTGTCAGAAGCCAAGCTGGACGGGCCGATAAAATCTTGGTGAGAAGCTGATAACGCACAGCAGACTGTTAAAGCAGTTTCCGTCTACAGGATAGAAGGTATTGGCCCGAATCGACAGGTGGTGCCGCGTCATAAGGATAAGTAATGCTGAGTGACTAAGGGCGATTGGCTGGTACCTTAGCGCGTAGGCCGGGAGAGAGACAGCAGATTGTAAGTGCTAAATAGCATGCCAACCCCGCCGATCACGACGCTGATTACCGCGATACCCTGAAGGAGGCTACCGCTGCCGAACACCTGCAAGACGTCGATGATGTGGACGGTAATGAATTGACAAATACTTTCAGCAATTGGAATATGGCCAATAATGAGAACGCTGAGCAGTCCAGCCCCGATGAGCAGCGACGGCATGGAGCAACCCAGCAGTCCGGCAATCAAAAGCGATTTGGCAAAGTGCATCATAATTGTTGCGCTAGCACGTCGGTCTTCCCTACTACGTTTTAAGATAGGGCCAATCCCTGATTAGTAGCCCAGATGACAAGAATCTTAAATCTTTCTAAAATTCTCGCCATTGCGACAGCTTTTGCCCAAGGGGGCTACCGTGGGCGACGAAACAGCGTCACCTCGGTTCCCCTATCAGGCTGTCCTGCGATCGCCTTTGAAAAGCTATGAGCCGCTCTTTGAAGCTGTTTGGCCTGCTCACTTGGACCCAGCGCTTGGTCGCCGCCATCTTTCTGGCGGGTCAGGTGGTGGTCCACCTTGCTAGCGGACGCGTCCATCGCCGCAACACTATGGAGCAGCTAGCGTCGGTGGGGCCAGATTCCCTGATGATTGCCCTGATGACGGCGACCACCGTCGGCATGGTGTTTACCATTCAGGTGGCCCGGGAATTCATCAACTTTGGGGCGAGTACCGCTGTCGGCGGCGTTTTGGCTGTGGCCCTGATTCGCGAGCTGACCCCGGTGCTCACAGCGATTGTCGTAGCGGGTCGGGTCGGGTCGGCATTTGCCGCCGAGATTGGCACTATGGTGGTCACCGAGCAAATCGACGCCCTGCAGATGCTGCGCACCGATCCGGTGGACTATCTGGTCTTGCCCCGGGTCTTGGCCTGCTGCATCATGGTGCCAATCCTCAGCCTTTGGTCATTTATCACCGGAATGCTGGGGGGGCTGGTGCTAGCAGACAGCATCTACGGCATTTCCTACTCGGTGTTTCTGCAGTCGGCCCGTAACTTTTTGGGAATTTGGGATCTGAGCAGCGTAATCATCAAGTCGGTGGTGTTTGGAGCCCTAATCGCTATCATCGGCGCTAGCTGGGGCCTCACTACCACGGGGGGTGCTAAGGGGGTAGGTCAGTCTACGACGGCCTCGGTGGTCACGGCGCTGCTGATGATTTTCATCACAAATTTTTTAATGTCCTGGCTGATGTTTCAGGGAACGGGAAACGCTGCGACCGGCCTCTAACTGCTGGCCCCTAAAACGCGGCATAGCCTCGCTACGCCCTCATAAGGCCCGCTCCTCCGCTAAAATGAAGCTATTGCCCTAGCCAGGGCTTGACCCGTGAACCCACAATTCTATGGCAGCTAATTTCCCTCCGGCCGGTTCTGCTAGCGATGTGCTAGGAGACTCCCCTGCGGCACTAGCACCGAGCTATACCCTGCCCATTGGTCTGGGTCTGCTGGCCCTGCCGCTGCTGCTGTTGTCTCCTTGGGTTAGTGCAGCGATCGCCCTATTCGGCTGCTTTCTGCTGGTTCAGGCGGCTACCCTGCGACTCACCTTCACCCCCACGGATCTCGACATCTACCGAGGCGATCGCCTGATTCGCCGCTTCCCCTACCAGGCTTGGGAGAACTGGCGAATTTTTTGGCGTCCGGTGCCAATTTTGTTCTACTTTAAGGAAATTAACAGCATTCACTTTTTGCCGATGCTGTTTAGCGCTACTCAACTGCGGGAAGCGCTGGAGCGCCACCAGCTTCCGGTGACCGGCTCCCCCAATGACTGAGTAGGCCGCAAACTGGCGGTCGTTAGCCTGTACGCAGGAAGCCCCTAGTTACTCGTCTTGTGAGTAACCTGCCACGGCTGGCCGTCTGCCGCAGTAATGGATTGAGGCATTTGGAGTTAGAGCGCCCATGATTGAGCCGCAACCGGCTAAACCCTTCACCCCCGGATTACCCCCACCCCCCGCCCCGTCGACGCAGAGTTCGCTTGAGCAGCAGAGTCGCGATCTACAGCAGGAAATTGTTGAGCGGCCCGTCGTGATCGCCTCCTGCAAGATCAAGCCCAGGGGGTGCAGGCGGCCGTGACCCGGCTGATCGAGGAGGGGGTAGCGGAGCTAGAGCAGCGCCGCAGCGAGCTGCAGGCCTCAATTGAGCAGCTTGAGCGGCGGCAGGAGCGAATTCGCGCTGAGATGCGCAAAAGCTTCGTGGGGGTCTCGCAAGATTTAGCGGTGCGGGTCCAGGGGTTTAAGGAGTACCTAGTGGGCAGCCTCCAGGATTTAGCGGTGACTGCAGAGCAGCTCGATTTGGCGACTGGGACGGGTGCTACCGGTAGAAGTGAGGCGAATAGCCCGCCGGCCCCCGAAGCCCCCCTACTCCAGCGCCCCACTGTCAAACGTAGCGAGTCTCGCCGCCCGCGCAGCCTGCAATCGCTGCAGATTTCCCCTCCTCCGGCTACCCCAGAGCCCCCTGGCCCCGAGGCAGCCCCGCCGACCGCCGACGATGAGGTGGCCCCTAGCAGCAGCTCTCCCTTTGGGGGACAGGCCGCCCGCATCCGTCAGCTGCTTGAGCAGTACCAGGCAATGCCCAACTACTACGGTAAACCCTGGCAGCTGCGGCGCACCTTTGAGCCGGTCCACGCTGAGCGAGCTTCCCAGTGGCTATTTGACCTAGGCGGGCGCGGCGCGGTTAAAACTATGGGGTCGCGGCTGCAAAACGTGTTGATTGCCTCTGCCGTTATTTCTATCCTGCGAGAGCTGCAGGGCGATCGCGTCCGGGCCCTCATCCTCAGTGACTCGCCGGAGCGACTGGGGGAATGGCGGCGGGGACTGCAGGACTGCCTGGGAATTTCCCGCGCTGACTTTGGGGCCCAGCGCGGCGTCATGCTGTTTGAAGCGCCGGAATCCGCTGCCCAGCGCGCCGAGCGACTGGTGGAGCAGGGCCAGATGCCGCTGATTTTAATTGACGAGGGGGAAGACAAGGTCAGCCTCTCGCTGCTGCAGTTTCCGCTGTGGCTAGCCTTTGCTCCTGACCCCGCCGAGCCCCCAGCGCTGTACTGATCCCAAAGCTAGAGGCTCAAGGCCCGCTGCTTTACATAGGATTATATATAGCGGCCCCAATCGCGATTACACTAGGGGCGGATTGTTGAATAAAGCGTAATTATGGCTTGGTTGATTTGGTTGGGCGGCATCGTCGGGGGAGCTTATCTGCTGGGCTCGTTCCCCACCGGCTATCTCGCTGGTCGCCTGCTCAAGGGCCTCGACATTCGCGACCATGGTTCTGGCTCCACAGGGGCAACTAACGTCCTACGGGTGCTGGGTAAAGGGCCCGGTCTGGTCGTTCTCCTGGTAGATATTCTTAAAGGAGCCACTGCCGTGTTGCTGACGCAGTGGCTGGGTAGCTTGGCCACCATGCCGCTGCCATCGCTGGGAATGAGTGAACGAACCTGGCTGGCCTGGCTAATGGTGGCGGCCGGGTTGGGGGTGCTGCTGGGTCACAGCCGCTCCATTTTCTTGGGCTTTTCTGGCGGCAAGTCGGTGGCGTCGGGGTTGGGAGTGCTCCTATCGCTGCACTGGCCAACGGCCCTGACGGTATTAACCCTATTTGCCGTGGTGCTGGTCGCCTCTCGAATTGTCTCTTTGGGCTCGGTAACAGCGGCGATCGCCGCCCCTGTTGTCGCGATCTTGTACGGCTGTCCGCTGCCGCTGGTGCTGTTTCTGACGGTGGCGGGCCTCTACATTGTGTTTACCCACCGGAACAACATTCAGCGGATTTTGCAGGGCACCGAGTTTAAGTTGGGGCAGGGTAGCAAGGCCACTTAGGTTGTGGTGGAGCTAGGGATAACGAGCTTAGTAAGAGCCTAAAGAACCCCGCCGCTTGGCCTGCCGCTGCGCCCAGCCAAAGGCCAAAAGCCCCAGCGCAAAATACAGCGCGCCGTTCATCAGGGCCAGGGCAAATTCTCCCCAGTCGAGCCCCGCCCCCCGGGCCATCAGGTCCCGCAGCAGCCCTGCACTGGGGAGCATGGGCAGCAGCCAGCCCACCAGGGACCAAGGCCCCGACCAGGTCTCTACCGGTAGCGCCAGCACAAATAAAAGCCCGAACTGAAACAGCCCCAAGAGCTGCTGAACCCG
>JBCCAG010000191.1:0-6402 GCA_039814955.1 Cyanobacteria bacterium P01_A01_bin.135 | reverse complement strand
GTTGCTGGTTACCTTTGAGACTTACCCTGAGCTCAAAGCCAATGAGGGCTTTTTACGCCTCCAGGCTTCCCTAACCGAGGTGGAAGAGCAAATCTCGGCGTCGCGGCGGTTTTACAACACGGCGGTGACCGACTACAACAATGCCGTAGAGATGTTTCCGACCAACCTAATGGCCAATATGATGAACTACCGGCGCAAGTCGCTGTTTGAAGCGCCTGCCACTGAGCGGCAAAAGACGAATGTGAGTGATTTGTTCAAGCGCTAGGTCCTACCACAAGCCCATAGGGCACAGTTTCTGACTGCCCCGAAGTTGTTTCACCCATATGTGCGTCCCATGGCACTCGATCCAAGGCTTCAACCAGGCGTTGATGCCCTCAACCGGAAACAGTTTTCAGAGGCCCAGGCGCTGCTTGAGCAATACTGCCGCGACTGCCGCGATCCCTACTCGCTCAACTTCTTGAAGGCCAAGATGCATCTCATCGAGGTTTACCAGAAGACCGGGCAACACCAGCAGGCGATCGCCCTGTGTCAAACCCTCATGCAAAGCGAGCATCCCAAAGCCCGTAATTGGGCGCGCCGCATGCTGCCTCACCTAGGTGGAGAGGACGCCCCTAGCTCAACTCCCCCGGCCCCGACCCAGTTTAAGAGCACCGCGAGGTTCAAGCAGTACTACGAGGGCAAGCTTCTGCCCGTATTGCGACAGCTAGAGCGACAGCGTAAGACCGTACTGCTGAGAGTCATTTTGCTGGCTATTACATTGATCGCGCTGCTCATAGGGCTCGCGATCCGGCTGTCGTTTGAACTGCAGATCTTCTATTTCATCATTGGCGGCGGCATAATCTGGCTCTTCTGCCTCGGGTACCTAGTAATGTTCTACCAGAGGGAATTTAAGGAGAAAATTATTCGCGAGATTGTGGCCTTCATCAGCCCCAGCTTTCGCTATACCCAGGAAAACGCCAATACCCCCAGCCGGGGTCCGTTTATCGCAAGTCGGCTCTTTGCCAAGCCGCATCGATTTTCTGAAGAAGACTGCGTCGAGGGCACCTGGAATGGGACTGCGCTATATTTCTCAGAAATTGAGGCCGAGCGCAGAGTCCGCCGGAAGAATGAAGATGAGTGGCGTACGATCTTTAACGGACTATTTTTCCGGGCCGACTTCAACAAGCCTTTTCACGGTTATACAGTTGTGAGACCAGACTTTGCTGAGAAGCATTTCGGCGCCTGGGGGCAGATGCTGCAATCTGCCAATAAGCAGCATGCTTCAGAGCTGATTAAGCTGGAAGACCCAGAGTTCGAGCGGCTGTTTGTCGTCTACGGCGATGACCAGATCGAGGCGCGCTATATTCTCTCCACTAGTCTGATGCAGCAGTTGGTTGAGTTTCGGCATAAGGTTGAGCGCGATTTGTACGTCGCCTTTATCGATAACACGGTCTATATTGCGATTCCCTACCAGCGCAATCTATTTGAGCCTCGGCTGCTGCGGACGGTTGTCGCGTTTGAGCCGGTGTTGGAGTACTTTGAGACGCTGCAGCTAATGATTGGCATCGTTGATGATTTAAAGTTGAACCGACGTATCTGGCAGTCCTGAGTAAGCGAGAATTTATTACAGAAAATGGCAGCGTTCACGCACCTCTCGTAGACAACAGCGATCGCCAGTAAGCACATAGCCACAATCAAACGAAAGAGGGAGCGTCCCCTGACAGCTACGTTTACTTACAGCGCTCTACTTATAAATACCTGCCTGTGGAATTCTATTGCTTTGACCTGTAGTTACTGCTATCAGCCAAAGCTTTATAGTCGAGCCTTTTCCGCTATGTCATCCGATCGACTCTTGCGAGCAGGAATCAAGGCATACAAACAAAAACGATTCCTAGACTCTGAAAGATTACTCAAGCGCCACTGCAGCGACCAGCGCGATCCCTGGTCATTGTCCTGCATGAGAGCTGGGATGTACTTGGTAGAGGTTTATCGGGAAACCAATCGACAGGACAGGGCGATCGCCCTATGTCAAGCCCTGACTGACAGCGAGGATAGCGCTGTCCGAAACTGGGCGCATGATAGGCTCCCATACTTAACCGGGGAGAAGATAGCTGAGATTCGCCCCGTGGCCCAGGTAATTCAACCCAAAAGTACTGCTGAATTTGAACAGTACTACAAGCGTACACTGTACTGGGAGCTTCAAGCCTTAGAGAAGCTGCGCAGAGCAACCCTCATCAAACTTATCCCCGCAACACTGGTGATCGGGCTTCTAACTTGGGGTATCGTCGCGCTGCTGGCAAAGCCGTGGTACGCCGTAACAGTCGGGCCACTACTCTGGCAGCTTGTCTGTGTACAGGCCATAGTCAGACCCTACAAAAGCCAATTTAAGGCGCGCATCATCAGCGAAGTTTTGACCTTCATCGACCCAAGCGGCAGCTTTCACTATACTCAGAATCCCGCCGGCCAGCCAAATCGATTTCCCTTTATCGAAAGCCGGTTATTTGGCCAGAGAAAACCATACTACTTTTCAGAAGTAGATAGCTTTGCAGGAGCCGTAGGAAAGGCTCAAGTTTACTTCTCACACATTAGGGCTGGCCGTAGACTCATCCCACTGAGACGTCACGCAATCGCAGTCTTTACAGGATTCTTCTTTCAAGCCAATTTCAACAAGTCATTTTTTGGACACACCGTTATAGTGACAAACGTGAGTGAAAATCAGTTCGGCACAGTTAGGCAAGCCCTGCAGTCTATCGGCAGGCCACAGGCTAGCCGACTGATTAAATTTGAGGGTCTGGAGTTCAACCGCTATTTTACGGTCTACAGCAGCGACGAGCGGGAAGCTCGCTACATCATTTCTCCGCACCTGGTGCAGCATTTGATTAAATTCCAGCACAAAATTGGGAAAGACATTCGCATCGCCTTTCTCGACGACAATATCTACGTTGCGATTCCGCATCCGCGTCGCTTGTTTGAGCCCCAATTGCTGCGTAGCATTGTCGCTTTTCAGCCCGCTTTAGAGTGTTTTGAGACGTTACAGATCATGATTGGCCTTGTTGATGACCTGCAGCTAAACCAGCCCGCCAGCCATCGAGCAAACTGAGTCCAGTAGAGCAGGGTGATGGGCCTGCTCTACTATATATCCCAGATGGCTTGCGAGACGAGGGGCGGTGCTCACTCCTCATCCCCCGTCGCAACCTCTATGCGTTGTAGAGTTGCTACACGCTGGGGCCTTCGCTAGTGATGGTGGCTGTGGCCGTGCTCGTGATGGTGATGCCCATGCCCGTGGTGATCATGGTGATCGTGGTCGTGGCTATGGCTGCGGAACTGCTGCGCTTGGTGAGACTTAAGCGCCATATTCACCGACATTGACTGGGCCGACAGCAGCTCTTCAATGTGGCGATCTGCCCAGCCCGCCGCCATACGTAGAAACTCGGGGTGGTCGTTGGCGCAGTCCATCTGCACATAGGTCACCTCTGGGTGCTTCTTGCGCAGCCCTTCAATGATATGCTCCACGTCCAGCAGGGTCTCGTGGTTCTCGGTGGCAAAGCCAATGGGCATGAACACCAACGACGTCGCCCCTAGGTCAATTAGGTTGCGGGCCGCCAGGTCAGCGTTGGGCTGGGTCCATTTAATCATCGGGGTCTGGTGGTTAAGCCAGCCGACGGAGATCAGCGGGTACTTGTGGATCAGCTGGTCGCGGACCCGGTCGTACAGCGCCTGGCTCTCCTCAATGCCGGAGACAAAGCCCTTGGCTTCGTGGGGACAGCCGTGGTTCATCAAGATGACGCCGGTCTGAGACGGGAGATGGGCCACCGCCAAATCCCGGTGGATCTTCTCTTCCACCATGCGGGCCATCAGGGAGATATACTCCGGCTCGTTGTAAAAAGAGGGAATGTAGCGGGTGCCCTTGAGCCAGTGCTCCGGGCCATTGGCCAGGCTAGCTAAAGCACTGTTCACCTGCTCTACGGCAATGCCGCTGGTGAAGATGGAATCTACCACCAGCAGGGGGTAGATCAGCAGCTTGTCAAAGCCCTGGTCCCGGATTTGCTCTAGCACCTGGTGCGGCAGGTGGGGGGCGCAGAAGTTAAAGGCCTTGAACACCGACACGCGATCGCCCCAGCGCTGCTTCAGCTCTTGCTCAATGCCAGCCCGCTGCCGCTCAAAGATGGCATTGTGGGGGGAGATAAAATTACCGTGCTGGTGGCTCCACTCGTGGAGGTCAAACATGGCCAGCAGCTTGGCCATCGGGGGATAGATCCAGGTGGGCACCGGGGCGAATTTGGCCGTCAGCAAGTTGAGGGCCTGCTCGTTATAGTTCGCGAAGTCGTCATAGCTCTCAACTTCGCCGTAGCCCATCAGCAGCACTGCAACGCGGTCCTGCCGGTTATTATCAGCGGCTACAGATTGGGGAGATTCGGGAGAAACAACCACGCGGTAGACCTCAGTAGGCGAATTTTCTCCCGTAGTTTAGCATCCCCCTCCTGGGGATGTGGCAGTCCGTGACGGTTAATCACGGGAATGTATGATTTCTTGATGGGTCACAGAAGAGTCACTGACCCCGTTGGTAGCGCTTGCGCGGTCGAATGATTCTGGCGTTGTGGCTAGGTACTGCTGCTTCACCCGCAGCAGCTTGCGCGCCGCCGCCATTAAGTTGTCCTGAATGTGCGTTGGCTGGAAGCGAGCTAAGTAAGCGCGGCTGCGGATGCCGCAGGTGAGGGCTACCGTCGAAATGCCTAGCCGCCGCCCGGCGAGGATATCGGCCTCGGTATCCCCCACCATCCAAGCGTGGTTGGGGGTACTGTAGGCTTGGCAATAGTCGCGCCAGCAGCAGCTGAGCAGCTCGGTTTTGTAGTCGACGTTGTTGCGGTAGGCGGCCTGCACCTCTGGCGTCCCCAAAATGCGAATAAACAGCCGCTCCATCCGATGCTCCCGCAGCAGATCGATAACCTGGCCCTGCGATCGCAGAGTGACCAGCATTAGGTGAATGCCCCGCTCATGGAGCAGCAGCAGCCCTTTTTTGGCGCTGGGGTGGAGGCAGTCGTGGTGGAGCAGGTCGGGGTGGTTGACGGTCTCTTCCACTAGCGCGAAGAAGCGCGCCATCTGGTGGGGCCTAACGCCCGACTGCTGAGCAATATCTTTGTCTGGAATGCGGTGCTGTTTTAAGCGCCAAAACTGGGCCTTGGTGAGCGGCTGGATGGAAGGCTTATCTAGGTATTGCAGTGCCCGGCGGTAGGTACCGTAGTAGCGATCTGATACATCAACGATGGGGCCATCAAAGTCGCAGAAGACGGCAAATTTAGGAGATGGGCTCACTTCTTCTCCGGGTGCATCATCGACTTCGGCGTTTCCGTTTCCATGTCGTTCAGCGTTCGAATGAACTGGTGCAGCCGACCAAAATCCCGCTGGTTAAAATGCATCACCAGCCGGGGCAGGTCCGCCACCTCCTCCTCGCCAGCTTCTTCCGGCAGCGCTGCCCCTTGCTTAATGTGACCCTCGACTAGCAAATCGCTAAATTTGTCATTCAGGTGCGCCAGGGAGTCATCCGTCAGGCCGCACTTGAGCCGCATCACCAGGCGATCGCCCACATAGCGGCTAGAGTGATACACCCGGTAGAAGTTGGCGATCGCCTCGCAGGCCTCGTTGATGTCGGTGGTAATGGTGTAGAGGTCGGGGTCACCGGGGCTCACTAGCCCCGCAGCCAGCAAGTTCTCGCGAATGTAGCTGTCCCAGTTGCGCCAGTAGTCCCGCCCTGGCTCATCGATCAGCACCAGGGGGATGGGGTCTGACTTACCGGTTTGAATCAGGGTCAGGCACTCAAAAGCTTCGTCTTGAGTGCCAAAGCCACCGGGAAACAGGGCCAGGGCGTCCGTCTCCCGCAGAAAGAACAGCTTACGCGTGAAGAAATACTTGAAGTCGATCAGCTTGGGGTCCTGCTCAATGTAGTCGTTGGCTCCCTGCTCAAAGGGCAGCTGAATGTTGAGGCCAAAGGAATGCTCAGCGGTTGCCCCCTCGTTGCCTGCCTGCATGATGCCGCCCCCCGCTCCGGTCATCACCATGAAGCCCCGCTCCACAATGGCGCGGGCGAACTCAATGGCCATCTGGTATTCCCCCGTTTCCCGAGTGGTGCGGGCCGAACCAAAAATCGTGATTTTGCGGGTATGGCGGTAGGGGTAGAAGACCCGGAAGGCCCGCTCCATATCCTGCATGGCGTAGGTGAGGATCTTCCAGTCTAGGCGGTCCGCCTCTACCTCTGCCATGCGAACTAAGGTAGTCAGCGCCTCCTGAATCACCTTGCCGTGGCGCATGGTGGGAAGCTGATCGATGAGCTGGCTGGCCTCTGTACGCAGGGATTCTAGAGCCGAAGACGGGGAAGTCATAGGGAGCCGAAAAACGTAACAGCACCCTATTCTAGCCAGAAGATCT
>JBCCAG010000853.1:0-1965 GCA_039814955.1 Cyanobacteria bacterium P01_A01_bin.135 | reverse complement strand
GGGGCACCCTCTCGGCTTCAGCCGCCACGTGATTGAGCCGCTCGGCCAGCCTCAAGCTGTCTAGAGAATGAATCCAGTCAAACTGCTGTATCGCCTTACCGGCTTTGTTACGCTGCAGATGACCAATCAAATGCCACCTGATCCCCGGTAGGTCAAGCTGGGCCTGCTTTTGCGCCGCTTCCTGCACCTTGCTCTCGCCAAAATCTCGAAGACCCATCTCATAGGCAACCGTCATTAGGTCTACGGACACCTGCTTGGTCACGGCGATTAGGGTAACGGTGGTGGGAACAGTGGCTCGAACAGCGGCAATTCGCTCAGCGACAAGATCTGGCGAGGGTGGCATTAACTTTAGAAGGTCTGTTGATGGACGAACTGCAGGGCTTCATACTCTTGGCGACTCTTAGTGTGGCGCAGCATCCGCAGCCGGCCTTCCACTAGCGCCCTGGCATCGGAGCGGCCAATGGGATCGAACTCAATGCCGTTGGCCCCACTAGAGACGATAAAAAACAGCCGCTGGGCGTAGAGAGTGGCGAATAGCTCCTGCTGATCTTCAATTAGACAGACTTGATACAACAATCCAAATGTCGGGTGGTTAAGGTAGATTTCACTACTCATTCTGACTTTGCCACATTATTCGTAAAGCGGATGGCGGGGACACGGGCGGGTAATCTCTTAACCTATATTACTGAGCCGTTGCCTCCTCGTGCACTTTGATTGCCGAAGGTTTGTCAATATATCTGTCGATATGTTGCCGGCCCCGCCACCAGGCCAATATGCCTGAGCTAACCCCAGCGAAAGCGAGCCGCCCAAAAGCCAATCAGCAAGGCGATCGCAGCTAGCTCCCCCACTCCAAACTTAAACTGGTGCCAGCGCACCTGATGAGTCGCCGCCGTGGTAAAACCGCGCACCTGCATGGCGCTGGCGGTCTGCGAGGCTCGGTCAATCAGATTGTAAAACAGGCGCTCCGCCACCATCAGCCACACTTGAGAGGTGCCCCGCGCCCCCAGCTTCTTCCAGTTAATGGCCCGGGTGCGCACCGAGCGAATCAAGTTTTGGATCTCCTCTAGCACCAAAGGAATGAACCGCAGCGCCAAGGTCAAGGTAAGCACGATTTCCGTCACCGGCACCCGAATAATTCGCAGGGGGCGCATCAAAAATGCTAGACCGGCAGTGATTTCCTCGGGGGCGGTGGTCAGTAGGTAGAGAGTGCTGCTATAGAGCAGGGTAAAGGTAAGGGTGGAGACGCGAACTGCTAAATTCAGCGATCGCCGGGTGATTCGAATAATTTCCCAGTCCAGGAGGATGTAGCGGTAGCCGCCGGGCTGGGGAAGCGCCATCTGCTCCGGCGGCGGGTCATCCAGCAAGGTCACCACATCCCCTACGGGAAGCCGCGCCTGGTAGCCCACATCTACCCCGTCCGGGAGCAGTAGCGTGACGATAAACAGCAGCAGCGAGAAGCCCAGCAGCAGCGCCAACTGACGCTGCCAGGCGCGGCGGGGAATGCAGGAGATAGCGGTGAGCAGCAACAGTAGCCCCACCACCGCCAGCCGCCACCGAGGACTCGCCCCAATGGGTGAAAGCAAAATGCTCAGCAGCCAGAGAAACTTGACCCGCCCATCGATGCGGTGCAGCCAGGTGACGGGTTGCTCCAGGTAAAGCCCAATGGGCAGCGATCGCAGCAGGTCCATGAATTAGGTGCGTTGCCTCATGCCGTATTGTTTCTAGACCTTGGTGGCCCGGTTAGCGCTGCCCCGCTCCAGGTCCCGCATCTTTTTGCCACGCCACGCCAGCCGGATCGGGCTACCCCGAAAGCCAAGCTGCTCGCGGAACTGCCGCTCCATGTAGCGGCGGTAGTTCTCATTGAACAGCTTGGGATCGTTGACAAACAAGGCCATGGTAGGAGGCTGAGCCCGCACCTGGGTGCCGTAGTAGATCTTGCCCTGCCGTCCTTGGCGAGTGGTGGGG
>JBCCAG010000806.1:0-2174 GCA_039814955.1 Cyanobacteria bacterium P01_A01_bin.135 | reverse complement strand
GACGGCGACATCATTGGCTATAGGCACGTCAATCCTGAGGCCCTCGAATATGTCGATCAAACGCCGCTGCTGGAACTTCTTCAGCCGCCGAACCCCAGCGATATTGCTAGTCCCATCGGTCAGTTTCGCGTCGTGCTGCGGTCCAATGGGGTGGTAGAAGTCAGCCCTTGGTACGGGCGTCTTCCAGCAGAGTAGAGCTCATCTAAGCGTGATCTTTGGTCTCCTCTACCGTGTTTAGCTCTGCTTCTGGTCTTTCGGCTTCAGCGTCAGTCTCATCCGCAACAACCACGGTGGGATCGGCGTCAGAGGCCATGGCGCTTTCAATCGCATTTTCAGAAGTGGTCGAGCCAGGGGCCTGAGGTGGGGCTGCTTTTGTGGCTGCGGAGGGAGCAGTAGACCTCGCTGCAGCCGCGGTGGGGACAAGGGTAGTGCGGGGAACACATTTAGAGCTGCTCTCGGTAGAGAGACTGCAGCAGGTTATCCAGCTGCTCTTCGGGGCAGCACTCTAGGAGGGCGCTGTAGGCCTCCAGCAGCTTGACCGCGCTGTCACCCAGGAGCGGGCTTAGCCCCCACACATCGTCCACCCACTGCTGAGGGGTGCTCTCGTCAAAGATGAGCCGGTTTAGCAGCTGCTTGGTTTCGGGCTTGGATAGTGGCATGGTGATTGACCGAGGACTAAGGATTAATGCGGTGCTGCTAATTTCGAGGCGTGCGTTCAGCACACTGACGCTATTCTAAGTAAAAGCTTGTCAACAGTACCTCACATGGCGTATCGTCTGCCTACTTTACTCAACGCCCGCTTGTCGCGGCGTATTGTTCTGTGGGTATTTGCCAGTATTATCCTCATCGAGATCATCATCTTGATTCCTTCGGTGCTGCGCCGGGAACGAGAGCTGCTCCAGCAGCTAACGGCGCTGTCGGCGGCGCGAGCTTCAGGGGCGCTCGAAGTTAACCCGCCCCAGAGCGAGGCCGATATTGTCGCGGCGCTGCGGGCTGCCCAAGGGGAGCAGGTGCTAGGTGGGGCCTTATACCGTCAGGACGGCAGCTTGGTTGATAGCTTTGGAGAGCCCCCCCAGCTCACGTTTGAGCAAATTCAGCAGGGGACGATGACGCAGCTCAACCGCTCCACCGGCCGCTATGATGCGCTGTGGAAGATGCCTCCCATTGGCGAGGACTACAGCATCATCATTCGTCACAGCGCCGATGTCCGCCAAGAATTTCTTGCTTTTGTGAGCCGCATTGCGGGGCTGGTGGTGATTATCTCCATCTTTGTCACCCTCGCTACGATGGTCGTCCTCAATCGGTTGCTGATTCACCCGATCATGGGGCTGCGGCGCGACCTGCGGCGGGTGGGGCAGGCCCTGAGCCAGGACCAAGCCAATGTGGTTGTGCCGCCCCTGTCCTCCGTCGATCGCCAGCGCAAAGACGAGTTGGGGGAGGTAATGGCGGCCTTTGAGCAGATGGTGCGCCAGATTGCCGATGCGATCGCCCACCGGCAGCAGATGGAGACCGAGCTGCGGCTCTCGGAGGAGAAGTTTTCCAAAGCGTTTCGCGCTAGCCCAGATGCGGTGATTATCAGTACCTTGGTGGAAGGGCGGCTGCTGGAGGTGAATCAGACCTTTTTGGAGGTGGTGGGGCTGACCCAAGACGCCGTCCTTAACCGCACCGTTGACCAACTCGGCTTTTGGCTAAACCCGAGCGATCGCCGCACCATGATCGACCTGCTGCAGCGGCAGGGCGCTATCCGCAATCAGGAATATCGGTTCCGCACCACCGACGGTCGCATCCGCACTGCCCTCTACTCTGCCGAGCCAATTATGCTGGGGGGGACCGCCTGCATCCTGTCGGTCATCAACGACATCACCGAGCGCAAACAGGCGGAAGAGGCCCTTAAGGAGAGCGAGAACCGATTTAGGACCTTGGTGGCCCAGGCGGTTGACGCCATGTTTTTGGTGGACCGGCAAGGACGGTTCGTCGATGTCAACCAGCAGGCCTGCCGCAACTTGGGGTATGCCCGAGAGGAGCTGCTGCAGCGCTCGGTCACCGATATTCAGTTGGCCCTCACCCCTGGAGATTTTGACCAGATTTGGCAGCAGATTTCTCCCGAGCAGCCCATGACCCTGGAAGGGCTCCACCAGCGGCAAGACGGATCTTCGTTCCCGGTGGAGGTGCGG
>JBCCAG010000779.1:0-2273 GCA_039814955.1 Cyanobacteria bacterium P01_A01_bin.135 | reverse complement strand
CTCCCCCTCAGTCCTGCTGTGGCCCGCAAAGAACAGAATGTCCCAGGGCTGCTCCCAAAGTTGGTCATTGAGGGCCTGGCGCGGCGGCTCTACCAAGAAGGTTACCGCCGCGTCGAGACGGCTGAGGCGTTGGCGATCGGCCTCAACATCAATGCCGTCGCGGTGTCCCAAAATCGCTAAAATTCTAGCCTTAGGTGTGGCTGTAGGGAGCGCTACCCCCTGCTCAAAAATCAGGTTCCCAAAGCTCACGTCTATATTTGGGTAGCGCTCGATTAAATCCCAGTGGTGCCAGGGAAGCTGGTATACCCGAGCATCCGCCGTCCGCAGCAGAATGCGAGCCGGCCGCTGGTGGGTTAGCGCTTCCCGCAGGCGCTGGTCTATTGGGCGAAAGGCATCGCTCTCCAGCCAGCGCAAGAGAGCCTCTTTAAGGGCGATCGCCGCCATCTGGCAGTCTTGGCGCTGATACTGAGAGCCCTTGTGCAGCGTTGCTTTGGGCTGGATGCGTGTGGTGAGCGGCAGACCGCGGTACCGGGTCTGCCAGTCTACTAGGCGCTGGAGCACGGCTGGGGCCGGCGGCAACTCCCCTTTAACTTGGACATAGGGAGATGCGCCCTCAAGGCAGATTTCTAGCCTGACGCTAAAGCCGCTGTCGAGGTCGCCATCTAGGGTGAGGGTAGCCAGTTCTGCCATGGTCTACCCCACAAACCGCTCCGTCACCCCGACATCCGCCAGCCGCAGCCGAACGCTGAACGGCTCCCCCCGGGCGATGCCAAACTGTAGCTGCATGGCCTCGGTTCCCTGGGCCTGGGTGGCCATGACTTCGGCATCGGTCTCGTCTAAAATCTCTAGCACTAGCCCCTGCGGTAACGGCATGCCTACCTCCGGCACCACCTGGACATAGACGTCGACTTCCCCATCGGGCAGGGGCTGTAGCCCGACCTGCAGCTGCAGGTGAACCGGAGGCTCTGCCGCCAGCATCACCGCTTTGCGGCGCACCGCTAGAGCTGGCGCATCTGCCCTATCCTCCCCCCGGAAGCCAAAGGCCATCTGCGGCCCAGACGCCATGTCCAGCAAACTATCTACTGCTTCCCACCCCGCCTCTGCCATTCCCTGCAGCCAGCGTCCTAGCTGAATCGGCTGGGGGGCATAGCGGCGCAGGTAAGGGACAAAATCTTCTAGCGGATGGAGCTGGTTCAGGGCTACCTCCCCCGGTGCCGCCGCCTCAACGTAGCCCAAAATTTGGGCCTCCCGCAGGGAGTCGCTCAACTGCACCGCCAGATAGGCGATGCGATCGCTGCTGACATCAGGGGAAATCACCATTTCCCTCGCGCCGGGCAGAACCGGGCAGCACTCCAACCTGCCGTGATCGGGCAGCACTAAATCAGCGGTGTTGAGCAGCGCCTGCTGCACCGGGTCCCAACTGCTGCTCGCGGCAAGATCTGTCTCAATATTGAGGCAGGTGAGGTAAAAGCTGACCGCATACACCGCCAGCGTATTTAAATAGACCTGTCGCCCTTTTGCCGCACCGTGGCAGCGCTGAAACTGCTGAGCGCTGCGATGGGCACTCAACGCTAAGCTAACGCTAAACGGCGCGATGTCGTACTGCTGCTCCTGCATGGCTCCCCCCTTGTATGCCTATCTTGTAACCCTGATTATGTATTCCTGGATTCCGTGGCCCAGTAGTCAACTAGTAGCCAACTCATCCCCCCGCCTCCACGCAAGCCCGCAGCGGCTCCGCAAACTTGTGGCAGCACCGCTGATAAAAGCTGCTGAGGGTCGGCACCTTGACCGACAGCGCGGCGGCGATCGTCTCCCAGCTCTGCCCATCCAGCCGCGCTAGGGCGATCGCCCTGAAGTTAGCTTGAGGGTGGTGGCGCACGTGGGCCGCCTTAAAGCTGTCGTCAACATCGGCCTCAAGGCACTGACGCACCTGATCAGCCTCGGAGACGGTCGGCTCCTCTGGCTGGGGGATGGCCTCCAAATCCTTGAGGGTCGGCAGCGCCGCCGGCTCCCCAAACTCTCGGCGGCAGTCCAAGATCGTCCGGTCGAGGCGAAAGTTGACCCAGTTCATAAACTTGGCGTTACCCCGCTGCGGGTCATAGTTGTCGATGCGGCGGCAGACATAGGCCAGGGTTTTATTGACGGCTTCCTCGTACAGCAGGTCATAAAACATCGGTGAGAAGGTCGTGCGATGGGGACGGGCTAGTCGGCCCGACAGTCGAATTGCCTCCACCAGCTGCGCTAATGCGTGGCGACGCAGGTCGCTACCAGGG
>JBCCAG010000267.1:0-5383 GCA_039814955.1 Cyanobacteria bacterium P01_A01_bin.135 | reverse complement strand
CCGCTACGACGACCCCCACCGCATTTTTGACGAGCAGGGCGCTCAGGCCGCCATGGTAGAGGCGCAGCAGGCCGGCAAACTACGCTACATCGGCTTCACCGGCCACAAGGACCCTCAGATTCACCTGCATATGCTGCAGATCGCCGCAGAGCATGGTTTTACCTTTGACGCCGTGCAGATGCCGCTGAACGTGATGGACGCCCACTACCGCAGCTTTGCGGACCTGGTGGTGCCGGAGCTGGTGCGCCAGGGTGTGGGGGTGCTGGCAATGAAGACCATGTCCAATGGTATTTTGCTGCGCTCTCGTACCGCTACGCCCATTGAATGCCTGCACTACGCCCTCAACCTGCCTACTTCCGTGGTGATTACAGGCATCGACAGTATGGAGATCTTGGAGCAGGCCTTTGAGGCAGTCCGCACCTTTGAGCCCATGACCGCGGCTCAGCTACATACTCTACTCAGCAAAACCGCTGAAGCGGCGGCCAGCGGCGCTTACGAGCCCTTCAAGACCTCCTCTATTTTTGACGCCACGGCTCAAAATCCCGACTGGTTAGGAGAGGAGCCGGAGCGGCTGCAGGCGTTAATGCCCAATTGACTGCCAAACTAGCTGCCGAACTAGCCCCCAGCTAGTTTTCAGAAGGCGTCATTAGCTGCTGCAAAATCTGGTTGGCGATCGCAATCATCTGGGGCATGAATGCCTCCGAGGTGCGCTGCATGGAGGCCTGAAAGATCTGCGGCTGCACTGAGACTAGCTTTTGCCCTACCGGGGTCTCATAAAAGGCGATCAGACCCTCCAAGTCCGCCTCGCTGAGGTACTGGTCATACACCGGGTAGTAGACCTGCTCCAGGTAGTCGTCGTAGGTAATCTCGGTTTGAATGGCGGCGCTGAACTGGGTCATGAAGCTGTCCAAGTTAGCGGCGATCGCCTCCGAAGAGGCACTTTCCCCAGAAGGCCTTAAAAGCTGCCCGATGGTCTGCTGCATCTGCTGCTGCATCTGGGTAAACATCGCCTGTTGGATCTGCTCATGCTGCTGCCGCCCGCCGGTAATCTCCAGCAGTTGGGCAATCAGGGCCCGCTTGCGCTCGGAAATCGGGGCGGGGCTGGCTTCGGCTGGAGCAGTTTGGGCGCTGGCTGGGTGAAGGGCGCCTGTGAATAGAATGGCTGTGGCGAGGAGGCTGGCGGCGAGTTTCACTGGGGAGCAGGTCCGTCTATAAAATTGGCTCCACCAATCTAGCAAACTCAAATCTGTATAAGTGGCTGGCCACAAGTAAACGATACGGGTCTCCGCCCCCCGCCAGGGGGCGGAGACCCCCTGACAGCGTCGTTTATTCATGTCCTCCTACTTAGCGGTCTTAGATCGCTTATGAACTGTCAATTGACGAGGAGGGGCGGGCGACGCCCGCCCCTCACAAATCACGTAGGATTGCTGCAGCAAAGCACTGTAATGTAAAAAGCGCTGTAGAGTAGACCCATTTGACGCGGGCGAAACTAGGCATGGTAGGGGGAAGCAAAATGAAAGTCTTAATTGTGGGCAACGGCGGACGGGAGCATGCCATTGCCTGGACGCTGGCCCAGTCTCAGCCAATAGAGGCTATTTACTGTGCGCCGGGAAACGGCGGCACCGCCAGTGCCCCCAAGTGCGAGAACCTGCCTATCGCCGTCACTGCCTTTGAGGCGATCGCTGCCCAGGCCCAGGCCAAAGCCGTAGATTTGGTGGTGGTGGGGCCAGAAGTGCCTTTGGCCGCTGGAATCACCGACTACCTGCAGGCGAAGGGCATCACCGTCTTTGGCCCCACACAGGCTGGGGCGCAGATCGAAGCTAGCAAAGCCTGGGCCAAGGACCTAATGGTGGAAGCAGGCATCCCCACCGCCGCTTCCGAAACCTTTACTGATCCTGAAGCGGCGATCGCCTACATCAAAGCCCAGGGAACTCCCATCGTGGTTAAAGCCGATGGCCTGGCTGCCGGTAAAGGGGTGACGGTGGCGCGCAGCGAGGATGAGGCGATCGCCGCTGTTAGAGACGCCTTGAGTGGGCGGTTTGGAGCGGCGGGCCACCAAGTGGTGATCGAAGAATACTTGCAGGGTCAGGAGGCCTCGGTGCTGGCGGTGACCGACGGGCGCACTATCCGCCCCCTGCTGCCTGCTCAGGATCATAAGCCCATCGGAGAGGGGGATGCCGGACCTAACACCGGCGGCATGGGGGCCTATGCGCCGACCCCTGTTGTATCAGATGCCCAGCTCAAGCAGATTCAGCAGGATATTTTGGAGCCGGCGATCGCGGCCCTGCAGCAGCGGGGCATCGACTATCGGGGGGTGCTCTATGCAGGGCTGATGATGACCCTGGAGGATGGCCCCAAGGTGATTGAGTTCAACTGCCGGTTTGGGGACCCGGAAACCCAGGTGGTGCTGCCCCTGCTAGAGACGCCTTTGGAAGAGATTTTGCTGGCCTGCTGCCAGCAGCGGCTCGGAGAACTGGCCCCTATCGTCTGGAAGCCCCAGGCTGCGGCCTGCATCATTTTGGCGGCCGGGGGCTACCCCGATGCTTACAAATCGGGCTATCCTATCTCCGGTCTTGATACGGCGGGAGAAACGGCGCTGGTGTTCCATGCGGGAACAGAGGCTGAAAATAGCCAGATTGTGACCGCAGGGGGACGAGTGCTAGGGGTAACAGCTCTGGGAGCAACCTTTGATGCGGCGATCGCCCAAGCGTATGGGGCTGTTGACCAAATTCAGTTTACGGACCAGTACTGCCGCCGCGACATTGGCTACCGGGTTCGGCAACCCCAGTGATTAACAATTCATGTCAAACTATAAAGCAAGGTGTAGATATATCTATACTCATTGGCAGTGGTGCCCGTTTCTAGAGCCCCTGCGATCACCCAATCACTCCATATAGATGAGCCTAGACCGTTGATATCGCTGCTTGCCCAACTCCGTGAGATTCTAGGCCGCTGGTGGTCTGAGTTTACGCTGCAGACCCGGCTGATGGCGGCAGCGACTTTGGTCGTCTCCCTGCTGATGAGCAGCCTCACCTTTTGGGCCGTCAACACCATTCAAGAAGACGCTCGTCTGCACGACACGCGGTTTGGCCGGGACCTAGGGCTGCTGATGGCGGCGGATGTATCCCCTATGGTGGCTGGTCACAACCGCTCTGAGCTGGCTCGGTTTTCCTATCAGTTCTATCAGAGCTCTTCTAGCATCCGCTACGTCCTCTACGCCGATCGCGACGGCGATATTTTCTTCGGTATCCCCTTCTCCCAGCTAGAGGTACAAAACTCCCTGACCATTCAGCGGCGGATTCAGCTGCCGGAGGGATTCAGCACGGCCAAAGAGCCCTTGGTGCGTCAGCATAAGATCCCTGATGGGGAAGTAACCGACGTATTTGTGCCGCTGCTAAATGGCGGCGAGTACCTGGGAGTCCTAGCCCTGGGCATCAACCCTAACCCCACCGTGGTGGCGTCGTCCCACCTAACGCGGGATGTCACTATTGCTGTATTCGTTTCAATCTGGGTGATGGTGATTTTGGGGGCGGTGTTCAATGCCCTGACCATTACCCGCCCTATCAAGGAGCTGCTGGTGGGGGTAAAGAACATTGCCGCCAAGAACTTTAAGCAGCGCATTGATTTGCCCCTGGGGGGAGAGCTAGGGGAGCTAATCGTCAACTTTAACGAGATGGCCGAACGGCTGGAGCGCTACGAGGAGCAAAACATTGAGGAGCTGACGGCAGAGAAAGCTAAGCTTGAAACCCTAGTCTCCACCATTGCCGATGGGGCTATTTTGCTGGACGCTAGCCTGACGGTGATTTTGGCAAACCCCACCGCCAAGCGCATCTTAGGCTGGGAGGGGAAGACGGTCACCGGCTCCCATATCCTGCAAAATTTGCCCGAAGCGATCAAGGCTGAGCTGATTCGTCCCCTGCACCGCATCACCGCTGACATTTCCCCAGAGCGGGGAGAGGCTATGGAGTTTCGCTTTACCCTAGCAGATTCCACCGGGCGGACGGTGCGGATACTGTTGACCCGGGTGCTAGACCAGGCCCGGGAGCACTTGCGGGGCATCGCCATCACCGTGCAGGATATTACCCGGGAAGTAGAGCTCAATGAGGCCAAAAGTCAGTTCATCAGCAACGTCTCCCACGAGCTGCGGACGCCGCTGTTCAACATCAAGTCTTTTATTGAGACGCTGCATGACTATGGGGCTGACCTAAGCGATGTAGAGCGGCTGGAATTTTTAGACACCGCCAATCGAGAAACCGATCGCCTCACCCGTTTGGTCAATGATGTTCTGGACCTGTCGCGGCTGGAGTCTAACCGTCTGTATCGGTTTGAGGCGGTGGAGCTCAGTCAGCCCATTGAGCAGACCCTGCGAACCTACCAGCTCACGGCAAAAGATAAGCAGATTGAGCTACTGCAGGATATAGACCCGCAGCTACCCCAGGTTCTCGGACATTACGATCTGCTGCTGCAGGTGCTCACTAACCTAGTGGGTAACGCGCTCAAATTCACAGAGGCGGGCGGACGAATTGCCATCCGTGCTCATCCTCTCCCCCTCGACCATACCCAGGCCCCGTACCCCTGCGTGCGAGTTGAAATTGCCGACACCGGCATCGGCATCGACGCCGAGGATCAAGCGGCGATCTTTGATCGGTTCTTTCGGGTGGAGAACCGGGTCCATACCCTAGAAGGCACGGGGCTGGGGCTATCAATTGTCCGCAATATTGTCGAGAAGCACCACGCCACGGTGCGAATTGTGAGCGAGCAGGGGGTTGGCACCACCTTCTGGTTCGACCTGGCGGTTTATCAGGCAGAAGCCCCTTCGTTCGAAGCGCTGATCAACGCCGGGCCTTTGATCAAATCTGCCAAGTCGGGTCAAGCTGTGGCTGAAGCAGCCTCTGCCGCTGACCCAGCCGTCATTGAAGTGCAATAAGCACACAGATGATCACAAGTCCGATCCACAGCAGGGCCGTGCTGTGGCGCTGCAGCCAGCTCCTCAACGTCTGGCGCGGCGCGGGTGCCGCTTGCTCTAATGCCTCAGTTGGCGGCTCATATAGGGTGCACTGCTTAGCGTAGGGGCGCTGGGGAAAGTTGCAGGTATCGTCCTGGTGGTAAGCACAGCTTAGGCAGAGGTAGTCGCCATCCGTAGACTGATGAAGGGTAATGCCAGGATGGCCAAAGGCTTTGAGGGAGGCACCGCAAGCGGGGCAGGCGATCGCCTGAGAAGTCACTTGGTGCTGGCAGTGGGGACAGTTAGGCATGGAGGTGTGGTGCTGCAATACCGCGCTGGAAATATGGCGCTCATTCCGTAGGGAATCACCCCGAGCAAAGTTGCCCACCTATTCTAGCGCCGGCTCGATTTGCGCTGAATGTACTTCTTGCTCTCTTT
>JBCCAG010000955.1:0-1532 GCA_039814955.1 Cyanobacteria bacterium P01_A01_bin.135 | reverse complement strand
TCCCTGAACGCCGGCCTGTCTCAGCGCTGCTGCATCGTTGTTGAAGACTTCCATAGCCTGATTGTTCAGCGCCTTAACGACATGAGCCGCCGGCAGATCATCCTGAGTCGCCTCCGCTAAAGACTGCATCAGCGTCTCTGGTTTGTACTCTCGGGGAAAGTCCCGGTTGTTGAGATCAATCACGACCTTGCCTGCCAGCGGCGCAGTAGTAGACAAAAAGCTAGACGGGACGGCACGCACGCTGCTAACAATCACCTCACAGGTCTCGGCAACCTGGTCGTTTGCTGCCCCCACCGCACCGCGACCAATTTCGTCTGCAACGGCCTGGGCCTTTTCCAATGTGCGCGAGCCGAAAACAACGCCGTGTCCCGCAACGGCCCAGGCTCCGCCCAAGACCCGCGACATATTACCGGTGCCCCAAAATCCGATTTGCATGCGAGATCTCCTAATTGCTGCTGCACTGTGAAGACAGCCCATTTCTTACCAAGTGGTGGATGGGGCAGTCTGAACCTCATCAGGGCATAAGCATAGCGTGAGATCAACCCTTGCGGTACGCGCTGGGCGTCATGCAAACGGTGTCGCGAAAGCGCTTCGCCAAGTGGCTTTGGCTATTGAACCCGCAGGCCAGAGCCACCTCAGCGATCGCCATCTGGGTGCCTTTCAACAGCTGCTGAGCCTGAGCTACCCGCTGCTGCAGAACGTACTGGTGGGGCGTCACGCCCATGGACTGCTTGAACAGGCGGCTGAAGTGGAACGGGCTAATGCCTGCCACCTCGGCCAAGTCCGCTAGCTTCAAGGGCTGGGTTAAATGGGCCTGAATGTAGTCCGACAGTTGCAAAATCTTGCGATCGCCCAGGCCGCCCTCGTACTCGGCGATGTGGGGCTTGGCGGCGGAATAGTCCCGCAGCAGGCTGATGGCCAGCACATTGGCCAAAGACTCAACATAGAGCTGATTTACCCAGCCATTACCCTTGTGCAACTCCGCCCGCAGCAGCAGCAGCACCTGCTCTAGCTGGGGGTCACGAAAGCGAAACTGGGTGGAGAGCTGCAGGCGGTCGGGGTCTAGCTCAGGGGTAGAGCGGGCGATTGACTGCAGGAACTGGGCCGGGATCTGCACATGCAGATAGTGGTCTTCCCCTTCGGCCCGGAAGGAGGCGGGGATGTGAGCTGGGGTGATGGATATGTCGCCCTTGGTGTAGAGGCCAGTGTAACGGCGATCGCCCACGGCCTGGTGAATGCGCAGGGGACGCGGCGCGAGGCAAAGGGCAACGGAGTGGCCCTCCCAAGTCTCGGGGATATCCGTCTCGCTGGGGGGCTGCTGAAATTCTTCTACCAGCAGCGGCTGCCAGCCTAGCGCCTCGCTAGAGGCTACCGGGACAGGGGCGTCGGGCGGGTTGTCACGCTGGGGCTTCGCCATGGGTCTGACTTCCCAAAAACTGACAGCAAGATTTTGATAAATGCGCAGGGTCTAGATAGAGCGATGCTTCCAGCGCCTCTATGGTTGTATTGTAGCCAGCACGGCACAACCGACC
>JBCCAG010000042.1:0-13353 GCA_039814955.1 Cyanobacteria bacterium P01_A01_bin.135 | reverse complement strand
GGTGCGCATCAATCCTGCCGACGAAGTTGTCGCGGAGATGCAGCAGCTTTACCAGCGGGGCATTCGCAATTTTTGGTTTACCGATGCCCAGTTCATCCCGGCGCGTCGGTTCATTGACGATACGGTCGAGCTGCTGGAGAAAATTCTAGCCGCCGGTATGGCCGATATTCACTGGGCCGCCTACATTCGCGCCGATAACCTGACGCCGCGCTTGTGCGAGCTGATGGTGCAGACGGGCATGAACTACTTTGAAATCGGCATCACTAGCGGCTCTCAGGAGCTCGTGCGCAAGATGCGCATGGGCTACAACCTGAAGACGGTGCTGCAGAATTGCCGGGATTTGAAGGCGGCGGGCTTCAATGACTTAGTCTCCGTTAACTACTCCTTCAATGTAATTGACGAACGACCTGAAACAATCCGTCAAACGGTGGCCTACCACCGCGCCCTTGAAGAAGTCTTCGGGGCAGATAAAGTAGAGCCTGCCATCTTCTTCATTGGGCTGCAGCCCCACACCCATTTAGAGGAATATGCCCTCAAGCAAGACATCCTCAAGCCCAACTACAATCCTATGAGCATGATGCCTTGGACAGCCAAAAAGCTGCTCTGGAACCCGGAGCCTATGGGTTCGTTTTTTGGGGAGGTCTGCCTGCAGGCTTGGCAGCGTAACGCCAAAGACTTTGGCCGAGAGGTGATGGCGATTTTGGAAGAGCGCCTAGGACGAGCTGACCTTGAGGAGGCCCTCTCAGCGCCGCTGACTCGCGAATCAGGTAGGCTAACGGCGGTATCATAAAGGCAAGGACAGGGATGGGAGTGGTTACCTGCATCCAACAATTTTCGTGACTCGATTTTTTTAAGAAAAGGCTGATCTCATGCTGAGTGGTTCGATTTTACAAAAATTGCGGGATGCTCACCGGGGCAACGCCGAGGCTCGTAGCGAGCTCAATTTTGGCGTCTACTATAAAAATACGCTGGTAGCCCTGTGCCACGCCCTAGAGGACTCCATCTTGACGGTGGACAGCAGCCCGCTTGTGATTACCGCCTTTCAGCAGGGGAAATGGTATTTACAGGAGGCGGACCGCTACGGCGAGATTGCCCAGGAGTCCAACCAGATTGTGATCATGGCCGCTCCAGACACGGGGTTCCATGGGCACCCCACCAGCGGGCGCAGCAACGTTGATTTGGTGGATCTAGACGAGGCTGACCCCGTATCTCAAGAGTGGCATCTGATTATCCTTTCTCCTTCATACACGGCCATGGTGCTGTGCCAGGAGCTGACGGACGCAGACTACGAGGCGTTGGGCAAGCCCACCACTGACTTAGAGCGTAAATTCTACGGATTTTGGACCTTTGAGCCCAGTTTGGTGTTAGAAACGGCGCGGCTAGCTGTCGACCACATTCACCAGTACGACGCAGCGCTTTATCAGGCCCTCACCAACCAGGTTGACCAGACGGAGCAGGCCATCAGCGATGACCATGTGGCTCAACCCCAGCCGACAGCGGTCCATCTCAGCGACATCGTGCAGCGCGTTATCACCTATCTGCAGACAGCTGAGCAGGGCGAGTCTGCTCCCGTTGCCGCCAGCGCAGTTCAGCCCACCCACACTGAGCTTCTGGCAAACAACCTGATGTCCAACAAGCTGCAGGCCTTTTTACGCCTAGCTCAGATTATGGACCAGGCAGATATGAGCAACCCCATGGCGGCGGCTGAAGTGGCAGCCCTTTGCGAGGCTATTGGCCAGCTCCTCGACTTGCCGGGGTGGCAGCTCCACCGGCTGCGGCTAGCCGGGCTGCTACACCGTCTAGCGTTTTTGCAGAACATTGACGACTTGCCCCCAGTTGCCGAAACAAAGGCAGAGGGCACCGACACCGCCGGACTGTTTTGCCCCCTCAATCCTGGCATGCAGGTGCTGCGCACCATGCCGCGTCTGCGGGCAATCGCCACAATCATCACCCACCAAACGGAGTGGTGGAACGGTTCGGGCCTACCCGCCCGGCTGCAGGGGGACAGAATCCCGCTTGAGTCGAGAATTTTGGCCTTGGCCAGCAGCTTTCAGCAGCAGCTTGCCAAGCAGCAGGTCGTACCCAAGGGCGATCGCTTCGGCAGAAATCTCGATCCCGATGCTCTTGGCAACGCCCTAGCCCACTGCGCTGCCGATGCTGGCGATCGCTGGGATCCGAAGCTGGTAGAGGTGCTAACCCTCCTGGTCAGTGGCCTAAAGCAAGGGCTGAGCCTGTCCGTCTCTATGCCCAAGATTGCCTCTGGGCTATGGCTGCTAAATGACGAGGTCAATCTAGCAGAGCCCTCCTTAACGGTACGATAGCGGCAATGATGCATAATCCAAGAGCGCTATGAACATTGAGGCGATCCGGGCTGGAGAGGTAACCGAGCTACAAGGGGCTCGCTTAGAAGATCAGGACTTTGTCAAAGCTCACCTGAGCCGCGTCAACCTAGCTGGGGCCGTCTTGACGGGCTCTGACTTCAGCTACGCGATTTTGACAGGGGCCCGTTTAGAAGGGGCGAATCTGGTGGGGTGCCAATGTATCGGCGCCGACCTGCGGGCGAACCTTCTAGGCGCAAATCTCATGCAGGTCAACCTCACCAATGCTGACCTGCGAGGGGCGAATCTGCGGGGGGCCAACCTCATGCAGTCTAGCCTCAAGCATACGAACTTCGCGGCGGCGTTTCTCAGCGGGGCAACCCTGATGGGGGTTAACCTAGCGGGTGTGGATCTACGGGGGGCAGACCTGCGGGGGGCCAACCTAAACGGCGCTAACCTCAGCGGCGCCAACCTCAACCAGGCCAATATCAAAGGGGCACTGCTGAACGGCGCTAACCTAGAGGAAGCCGATCTGCGGGGCGCTGATCTGTCTGGGGCGGCCTTAGATGGGGCGAACCTGCTTTGCGCCGAACTCGGCGATGCCACCCTGGCGGGAACGAGTTTGGGAGATGCTTGCCTGATTGGCACTGCATTGGCCTAGAGATATTAGCCTAGGGATTCTAGCCTAGCGTCTAGCAGTCACCCTGGTTGAGCCAAGGTCACGACTGTCAATCAACTGACATACCCTCGCCACATCTCTGACAAGCTGGCCAACTACTGTGGAAACTGTACAGACCCGGACGACACACCATCGGTCTTTTGCACTAGATAGCCATGACACGCCACTCTTCTAAGTTCTCGTTCCTCCCAGGTATAGCTCGCGTTAAGCAGCTGCCGACCACCGTCTCTTTAATGCTGCTAGGCGGGGGAATCGCCGTTGCTGGTAGCCAAATCATTTCTCAGTCCCCCAGCCGTATGCCCGCCTTAGCTCAGGTTGTGTCGCCGGAGGCGTCCCAACCTGCCCCTACCGAGGCTGAGGCTGCCCTGCCGCCGATTCCCAGCCGCAACTTCATTAGCGATGTCGTGCAAAGTGCAGGGCCGGCGGTGGTGCGCATTGACGCCTCTCGAACCGTAAGCCGCGCTCCCGGTCAGCTTAACGATCCCGTCTTTCGTCAATTTTTCGGCAACTTACCCCAGCAGCCCGCCGAGCGAGTCCAGCGAGGCTTAGGGTCTGGCTTCATTCTCGATGGGCAGGGCCATGTGCTCACCAATGCCCACGTCGTTGAGGGGGCCGACCGGGTCAGCGTTACCCTTAAAGATGGCCGTGCCCTCGAGGGAGAGGTTTTGGGAGCCGACCCGGCCACAGACGTGGCGGTGATTCGGGTTGAGGCCGACGCGCTACCCGTGGTCAAAACCACCAATTCGGAGCAGCTGCAGCCCGGGGAATGGTCCATTGCCATTGGTAACCCGCTGGGGCTAGATAATACCGTCACCGCCGGCATCATCAGCGCTACGGGCCGCTCTAGCGGTGAGGTGGGCATTCCAGACAAGCGGGTGGACTTCATTCAGACGGATGCAGCCATTAACCCCGGCAATTCCGGCGGCCCCCTCCTCAACGCCGAAGGGGAAGTGATTGGCATGAACACCGCAATCATCCAGGGAGCTCAAGGCCTAGGCTTCGCGATCCCCATCAACACTGTCAAGGAGATCGCCCAGCAGCTGATTGCCACTGGCAAGGTGGAGCATCCCTTCTTAGGGGTGCAAATGGCAACCCTAACCCCGGACGTGAAGGCACAGATTAACGCTGATCCCAACCGTCCCTTCCAGGTCGAGGCTGCCGAAGGCGTCTTGCTGGTGCGCATTGTGCCCAACTCTCCCGCAGCTCAAGCTGGCCTGCGCGTAGGGGACGTGGTGCGCGCCATCGATGGGGAGGCGATCGCTACCTCTGAAGAACTGCAGGCCCTGGTGGCGGGGCGCGCTGTGGGCAGTGACCTCACCTTGACTATCGAGCGCAATGGCCAAACCACGACCCAGTCGGTAACCCTGGGCGAGCTGCCACCGGCGCGTAGTTAACGGCGCTACCCCTTGCTCTGAAACGGCTTGAGTTAAATGGGCCTCTCCGGCAGCAGTTTGGGGTAGCCAGTCGATGAAGCCCCTAGAGCATGGGGCTGGCGAGGTGGGTCTTGGGAAGGGAGCTCTGCCTGAAACTGCGGATAGAGCTCCCCCATCAATTCGCCAATGCTGATCAAAAATATTGGGCTTTGCTCCCCGCGGTTGACCATAGCCCCGACATAGCGAATCTGCCCTCGTTGGAGAAAGGTGGCAGGGATGGGAGCAAACGCCGAAGTAGAGACCCGGATTAGGGAGGGCTGATTCGCAATCAGCAGGCCCACCAGCTCGTGATTTGGCGACTGCACCACCAGCATATGGCTGTCTGACGAGCTACTTTGCGACGGGACCTCCGTCGCCGGGAGGGCCAGGGGAAAGAGCCACTGACTCAGGCGAATGGCGGCAATCTGCCGCTCCACGTAGGGAACGAGCCGAGGGCCACCATCTTCAAGACTGCCACTGGGAATATTTACCGCAACGACTTTGTGGACTAGCCCGATGGGCACAGCGAACATCTCGCCTCTCAGGGCAAAGGCGATCAGCTGCTGCCGGGTCTCGGTACTGCGCCGCAGCGATCGCCGAAAAGAGCGAGGCCGAGAAGATTGGGTCATGTTGATGCCTCATCGAGAGGGGGCATGGACAGTCGCCTCAACCATTTGCTTGAGGTTTTGTAGCAGGATTTGCTCGTTGTAAGGCTTCGAGAAGTAGGCCGATGCCCCCAGACTCATCGCTAGCTTCCGGTGCTTGTCGCCGCTGCGGGAAGTAAGCATGGCAATGGGCAGATGGGAAAGGGATGAGTTGGCTTTCACCCGCGACAAGACGCCATAGCCATCTAGCCGGGGCATCTCGATATCGCAAATCACTGCCTGTACTGGCAGCCCAGAAGACAGTTGGTCGACAGCATCTTGGCCATCTTTGGCCTGCTCAACTCGGTAGCCCGCCTTTTCTAGGGTGAGGGCCAAGAACCGCCGCACGTTGATTGAGTCATCCACAATCAGAATCGCGGGCTTTTGAGAAATGGTGGGGATGACGGTTCCAGGAAGCTGATACCCGGTCTGAGGTTGATCGGGGGTGGCGAGCATTGCCACCGGGGGCGATGACGGCTGCGCCGCTGCCGGGCGTCGGTTCCGTTCATCGCTGGTGATCCAGCGCAGCAGCTCAGCGACATTCACCATGGGAACAACTCGCCCATCTCCCAGAATGGTGCAGCTTGAAAAGCCCGGCGGCATGGGTAAATTGCCCTCGACGTAGCGAATTGCCACTTCCTGCTCCCCCCAGCAGCGCCCCACCTGCAGGCCGACAATCTGATCGCCGTGGGACACCATTAGGGTTGTAGAGGTCTTAATGTTAGGTGAAGTCTCAGGGCGCTCTAGCGATCGCGGACAGTTGAACTGCAGCCACTGACGCAGCCGGACGAACTGCACCAGTTGATCCTCCCACTCAATGGCCTCTCCCCCCATCGCATTCAGAACTTGGTCAGGTGATACGGAGATCATTTCTTCAACGATGTCCGTTGGGAAGGCCAGCATCATGTCATTGCTCTCCACCAGCAGCACCCGAGTGACCGATAAGGTGTAGGGTAGCGACAGAGTAAAGGTCGTGCCTTCGTTGAGGGTAGTGTCAACGCTGATGTCGCCCTGAAGCTGCTTGATGCCGTCCCGCACCACATCCATACCAACGCCCCGCCCCGACAGGTCGGTGACCTGGCTAGAGGTGCTGAAGCCGGGCTCGAAGATCAGAGAAATCAGCTCGTCCTCGCTAGCCGCCGCCAGCAGCATATCGTCCAGGCCCATCTGGCGGGCCCGGGCCCGAATCTTGTCGGTATCGATCCCTTTGCCGTCATCCCGGATAGAAATGATGGTGCGGTTGTTGCGGTGGCTCGCCTGAATCTCGATGGTGCCCTTAGCGGGTTTCCCCGCTGCCTGACGGGTTTTGGGATCTTCAATGCCGTGGTCAAAGGCATTGCGTAGCAGGTGGAGCAGGGGCTCGTTGAGGGCGTCGAGGATGTTGCGGTCGATGAGCAGATTGCCTCCGATCACTTTCAGCTCTGCTGACTTCCCGTGCTCCAGCGACATTTTCCGCAGGGCGCGAGGAAACCGCTCCAGGATGTCTGATAGGGGACGCATCTGGAGCTGGGTCATTTTGCTCTGCAGCTGCTTGGCGGTCTTATTGAGGCCCCGGAACGACGAGTCGGTGTCGTCCATGCTAATTTCCAGGTCGGTGGTCACCTCTTGAATCTGGACGATGGTTTCCATCACCTCTTGAGATAGGAGGTGCATGTCGCTGTATTGGTCAAGCTCCAGCACGTCAAATTCGTCGGTGAGGGCGGCAGTGGCCCCCGACGATGAGCCAGACGATGGGCCCCGCCGGGGAGGCGCGGCATACTCAAGCTCAACCCGGGTCGCGACGCGATCATAGGCGGAGCGGAGGTTGACATTGGTTTGATCGAGGGTTTTGATCCGCTGCCGCAGCGCTGCCAAAAGACGCCGCAGCCGCTTGAGATATAGCTCCAGACCGTTTCGCTCAATGGTCAGCTCGCTAAATAGATCGTTAATCTGCTTTAGCTGGCGCACCGGTACCCTCACCGTCGCATCGTCGGTCTCCGGTATTGTGTTCCCGACTCCGGCGGCGCTCCCCCCCCCTGATTTCACCTGAGGGCCGCTATCGCTTGCCGTCGGCTCGCCCGTCTTGGGCCAGCTGCGATCGCCCACCTCCATGAGGCCGCTGTCGTCGACTGCTATCGTGGAGCTAAAGGCAGGCTTGCCGGAAAGGGCTTCCCCACCTGGGAAGACTAGCGCTCCATCTTGATCTTCACTGCCGGCGCTATGGCTGACCGGTAGGTCGCCCCGATTCAATAGCTCGCCAGTTAAAGCGGTCTCTGGAGGCCCCTCAGACCCTGGGTTCGCAATAAATGCGCCATAGCCGGCTGGGCCCTCAAGACTGTCTGTCAAGGGGGGCTCGATGTCGCCCTCGCCGGCTTCAGCCTCGACATCACTGGCGCTAGCGATGTCGGGGTTGGCAATCTGCTCCCCAAAATCTGGCCAGGCCGCTAGGGCATCGGCCTCCTGCAGCGGGCTATTGTCAAGATTCCAGTCCTCGAAGCCGCCATCTAAATCCACCTGGGCGATCGCGTCACTCCAAGATTGGGCAATGCTGTCTGACTCCAAGGTCGCTGCCGTATCCGCCGTCATGTCTGCTTCCACGGCGGCAGCAGCAAAAATATCGATGGTTTCAGGTCCTGGCTCACCGGGCAGCGGCTCTGCTGAGGCAGGAATCGCAACTCCATCCACCGCTGGGGAGGCTGAGACAGCTAAATCTAGATCCAGCGCGGTGGGCAAGCCGGTAAAGTTACCCGCCAGCACCTGCTGCTGTGTGTGTCGCCAGGCCTCTAGAGCCGCTTGAGCAATGGCCTCAATGGCGTCAGGCCGGGCTTCCATTTGAGTAAGCACCGTCCGGCAAAGCTGGGAGAAATCCGGCAGCTGCAGCATTTCTCCCAAGGCATCTAGCTCTTGCGCCAGAATTTCAGTCTCTTCGTACAGGCAGTGACGATCGCCATCCAAGACCGACTGCAGCCGCTCTAGGCAGCCCTCCACCTCGGTTTGAAACAGAAGGGGAACGATGTCCTGACTGTCCTCCGGCGATAAGATAGAAGCGGCGTCTTCCTCCTCTGGGTCTCCGAGCCGCTCGTGGAGCGTATCGAAGATCGGCAAGGCCTGCTGCTCTAGCCAAGTGGGGTCCACGGTTTCTCCGCGGCGATCGCTCGTCACCGTCCGCCGTAGACAGTCTACGGCATCTAAGAGCAGCTGCTCCAGCTCAGCATTGACGTCGACCGCATGTTTCTGGGTTTTGATGACCTTGAGGTTGTCCTCAAGCCGGTGAGAGAGCTGGCTGAGGAGCTGAAAGCCCATCATGCCCGCCCCACCTTTAATCGAGTGGGCTGAGCGCATCGCTGCGTTGATGGCCTGCACATTGGTGCCGCCAGCAAGACCAATCAGCGCATTTTCCAGGTTGTCGAGATAGTCCTGAGCTTCGTCTAAAAACTGGCGACGAATTTCAAGTTCCTTGTCCGGCATTGGTAGCAACTCCAGGGGTAATGGGCCAGGGATAATGGAAACGGGATTGCCTATAACCATCGCTGAGGGTCATAGGCCTCACCAGCGTGAACTAGGTACCAACCTTGAAGGTCCCCACCGAAACCTGTAGCTCCTGGGCTACATTGACCGTCTCCTGAATCGAGAGCGATACCTGGCGCGAGGATGAGGAGGTCTGCTCAGAGACGCTCACTACCTGGCGCATCAGTTGGGACACCGCCTCAGAGGTTTCTGCCTGAGACACCGTCGCCGCTGAAATCGACTGCACCAGCTGATCAATCTGCTGGGAAACCTGCAGAATCTGGCTGAGACTATGCTTTGCCCCTTCTACTAGCTGGGTGCCTTCCACCACCTGGGCCGTACTCTCTTCCATGGCTGACACCACCTGACTGGTCTCAAGCTGGATTGTCTCGACGATCTTTTCAATTTCCTGGGTGGCCGTGGCGGACCGCGCCGCTAGCTCACCCACCTCTTCGGCTACCACCGCAAAGCCCTGACCCTCTTCCCCAGCTCTGGCCGCCTCAATGCCAGCGTTGATGGCTAGCAAATTGGTTTGCAGGGCAATCTGGTTAATTAGGGAAACCACCTTAGAAATCTGCTGAGAAGACTCCCCGAGGCGCTTCACCTTCTTGGCGGTCTCCGATACCGTGTCCCGCAGACTCAAGATATTCTCCACGGTGGAGTCGATGGCAGCTTCCCCAGAGGCAGCCGTATCTGAGGCCTGCCGGGCAACGATGGCAGCCTGCTGGGCGTTGCTAGCCACCGCCTGAATGGACTCAGTCATCTGCTCCACTGAATCGAGGGTGCGGGTGGTATCCTCCGCCTGCTTAAGCGCCGCTTCGGCGAGGTCCCCGATAGCACTGCGGTTCTCTCCTAAAGACAGGTTCACCTGGGAGGCCGCATCCTTAACATTGACCACCACCTGCCGGAGGCTTTCCACAATCGAATTGAAGAAGTCGGCAACGATGCCGATTTCATCGGCGGTTACCTCAGCCCGAACCGTTAGGTCACCTTCTACTGCGCCTTCTACCTCACCCAGGAGGCTGACCAACTGCCGTTGCAGCGCCTCTGCCCGCTGCTGCTGCTCGGCGTAGAGGGCTTCTGTCTCCTGCTGAGCCTGGGCTTTTTGGACAAACAGCTGGGCCTGCTCTACAGCAAAGCCTACCTGCTGGGCAATTTGCCGGAAGAAGCTGATTTCATCCTCGGTCCACAGGCGCGGCCCGGAGCACTGGTGAGTAATCAACAGGCCAACCAGCTTCTCGTCCACCAAAATTGGGGCAACCAGGTTCGCCTTTACCTCAAAGGGCTTGAGCTGGTTGAGGTGGCACTCTGTCAGCCCCGCTTCGTCGATGTTGTCGGTGGCTTTCACCCGGCCCTGGCGATACTTGTCGACGTATTCGTCCGCAAAGCAGGGGTCGGCGATGGTCGCCCCCAAGGCGCTGGGGTAGTCGGTGTCGACGGCTTCTGCCACGAAGGTTCCGGCCCAGTCGTCATCGAACAGGTAAACACCGACGCGATCGCTCTCTAGGGCGCTGCGGGTTTTGGTGACCACCGTACTGTAAATCTTGTCTGGCTCCAGGAACTTGCGCATGTCGGAGACGATGTCGTTCAGGGTCCGCTCCCGCTCACCCAGCAGCTCTGCCGCTCGCTGGGCCGCTTCCCGCTGGGCAAACAGATCGGCCTGCTCTAGGGCAAAGCCTAGCTGCAACGCCAGCTGCCGGAATAGCCCGATCTCCTCGTCTATCCAAGTGCGGGGGGCGGAGCACTGATGGGCAATCAACAGGCCAATCAGCTTGTCGTCAGCCAAGATCGGCGCGACGATATTTGCCTTCACCTCAAAGGGCTCCAGCTGCTGCAGGTGGCACTCCGTCAGCCCCGCTTCGTGAATGTTAGGCGTGGCCTGCACCCGGCCCTGACGATACTTTTCGACGTATTTATCGGCAAAGCAGGGGTCGTTGATTTCTGCATTCAGGGCGGTGGGGTAAGCGGGGTCCACCGCTTCGGCAACGAATCGGCCCGACCAGTCAGGGTTGAAGAGATAAACCCCCACGCGATCGCTCTGCAGGGCGCGGCGGGTCTGGGTAACGATGGTGCGGAAAATTCGCTCCCGGTCCAGGAAGCTGCGCATCTCTGAGACGATTTCATTCAGCAGCCGCTCCTGATTGGCAGCCGCCTCCTGCTGCTCTAGGAACTGCGCCTGACGTAGGGCATAGCCAATTTGAGTGGACACCTGCTGCAGCAGATCCTTCTCCCCATCTTCCCAGGTGCGGGGAGCAGAGCATGCGTGGACGCACAGAAGACCAATCAGGTCATCGCCGACCAGAATTGGCGCTACCATGTTGGCCTTCACCCCTAGATCATCGAGAATGTCGCAGTGGCAGTGGCTCATCTCATCGCGGTTGACGTTCTCCCGGACGGAAACCGTGCCGCTGTAATAGCGGTCGAGGGCTTCTGGCGTCAGCGGGTCTTCGATTATCTGCCCTTTGGCCCGTTTGTACCCCTGGGCCACCGACTCGGAGCTCACATAGCCGCTTTTGTAGTCCGGGTTGAACCGGTACACCAATGCCCGGTCGACCCGCAGCACTTCGCGAATGCCCTCTACAGAGGTCGTCAAAATGGTGTCAAAATCCAGGGTGCGGCGAATTCTCAGGGTCAGGTCTGCCAGTAAGCGAGAGCGCTCTGCCGCTTGGGTCTGCCGCTGTCTCTCGGTAATCAAGGTGTTTTCCCGCATCTCGATTTGGTCGGCGAGTTCATTAAACGTTGCCGACAGCTGACCCACTTCATCGCTGGCGTGAACGGGAGCGCGGACGCTGCGATCGCCGCGGGCATACTGCAGCGTGAGTGCTTTGAGACGCATCAGCGGGCTGGCGATGCTGCGGCCCAGCAGCATCGCCAGCAGCACGTCTGCCGCTAAGGCGATGGCCGCAATCACCAGCTGAATTTTGAGGCTGTTGCTGAGCAGGGCGTTGAGGGCCGCTTCCGAGGTACCCCGCACAATCACGGCCACAGGCTCGCCATTGGTACTGCTAATGGCTTTGGCGGCAAGGGTGTAGCCATTCTCACCAAGCTCGGTTCTGTCGGTGACAATGGCCCCGTCGGCCTCGGCTGCCCACTCCAAGATCGACGCGTCGGGAAGGGCGACATTAACGCTTGCCTGCTGCACATTGGCTGCTCCCGCCATGTCCAAGGAGCTTGCCAGCGTAAAGGTGCCGTCGGCCTGCCGCATGTACACGGCACTGTAGCCATTGTCGAAGGCCTCCAGAGTGCTCTGGGCGATCGCCGACTTGTTATTGACGATGTCCCCTGAGATGAGAACGCCAATCACCTCGCTGGAGTCAAAATCAATTACCGGCGTAAAGGTGTAGCGGATCAGCGCAGCTTGACCGCTGAACCCTTCGGGCAGCGGCGGGTTTTCCTTCTGGAGCTCTTCCCAAGAGACCACTGCGCTCGTTTTCACCTGCCTAGGGTTAGCCAAGACGCTGCTGACCAGGCCTTCGGGGTCAAACTCTTCACCGACGCGGTTAGCATTGGCGCTGGCGATAATGCGGCGGTCCGGCCCCACCAGGGTGGCGTACTCGATGTTTCTCGCCTGAATCTCGTTTTGCAGAATGGTTTCGACCTGAGCCAGGGTTTCTGGAGGGACAGCATCGCCTGCGGCGGCCTCCAGAGCCGCATCGATCACAGCTGCGTTATCCGCCTGGCCCCGGAACCCAAAGCCCATCTGATTGATTTTAATGTTGTAGGCGATGTCGTTCACCGCCAGCTCAGACTTGGCTTGGTTAACAAGCTGGGCACGACCGCCAGACACAATCAGTACCGTTCCTACCCCCATGAGGCCAACCACCGAAATTACCTCAGAGGTAAACAGTCCCGCCAACTGCTTTTTCCGCACCGACATGTCGTCGAACCAAGCAAGGTTTCTAGATCGGTTGCCGTAGGGCTGTGGATCTGGCTCGACGCGAGAGGGAATTGCCCCATAGAGACCATTGTTAGAATTAGCGGCTGGCGCTTGCAAAAGCTGGTTTGTCTCGTCTTTGATAAAGCTTTTGGGAAGTTGGCTTGTCATGGGTATAGTACCTTTTGCGCAGGGAGGATAAATAAGATCCGCGAAGTGTTGCTATGGCAACTGCCCTAGCGAGCTAGGACAGTTAAAAAAATTGACGACGGACCGCCAAGGATTCAAACTATTTGCATTGTTTGAAGCCGCTGAAACTGCTGGAACTGAGTTGAAAGGATGCGGAAAGTCAGCATGGAGCTCAAAAATCAGGCTAAAAACACGGGCGATTGGGAAAGGGCTTCCACATCTAGAACCATGGTGATTTCTTTGTCCTGTAGGACGCAGCCGCGCAGGTAGGGAATGAGCTCAGCCGCAACATGGCCTACCGGAGACTGCAGCTCATCAGACTTAAACCAAACCATACCCTGGAGGTGATGCACCGCTAATCCCAGCGCGACGTGGTTAACCTGAATGATGATCACGCTGTAGTTTTGGTTTACCAATCCCATGTGGGGTAGGCCAATCAACCGGGCCAGGTCTACGGTCCACAGTACTCGGCTGCGCCGGTTCATCAGCCCTAGCATGGCCGGATGCATGTTGGGCATTGGGGTGAGCCGCTGGGCAGGCAGCATCACAACTTCTTGGATATGGGCCATGGCAAAGATGGCGGGCACATCTTCAGATAGGTAGAACTTGAGGTGAGCATTCCCCGCAGCGCGCGGCTGCTTATTGGGAAGCGCTAGCGCTGACATCGTCATTGTTACCCCGCCACCATGCGAACGGTATGCACGAGCTGCTCCCGAGTGAAGGGCTTAGTGACATAGGCATCGGCCCCTTG
>JBCCAG010000170.1:0-6681 GCA_039814955.1 Cyanobacteria bacterium P01_A01_bin.135 | reverse complement strand
GATGTCGGTGTTGAGGTAGGCACCAATGCTATCCCCAATGGAGGATAGTTCAGACTGGCGGCTCTCAGCGACATCTTCTAGAAAGTCGGGGGAAGGGACGTCGGGCAGCGGATTCACTTCGGCCTCACTCAGCTCAACTGCTTCGGCGGAGGCCATGGGTGGAGTAGAGCCAGCGGGGGCAGTATTGGCTGGGTCACTAGGCGGCGCGGCTGGGGAGGGTGGCGCGGCGACGCTGGAGGAGATAGCTTCTGGGGAGCACTCTTGTGCCAGATGACCAGTTCGGCAAGCCATTAGTGCGATCGCCCCTGACTCACCAGTCTGGCCCCTGGCCCACTGGCTCACCTCAGCTAAATCCGTAGCCAAATCCACTCTGGCGTCCTCCTGGTGCTCCCCCGCTGGCTGGCGCTCCTCCAGCGGCTGGGTGCTTAGCAATAGGGTTTGGTCGCCGGTGATCACGAGGCGCAGCAGTTGCCCGTGAATAGGCTTTTCGCCTAACCCTGCTCCAGTCGCTGAGGGGAGGGGGTACCACTGCTGTCCCTGGCGCTGATAGGCGCAGCAGTTCCCGGTGGTAAATAGATACACCTCATGGGCGGTTGCTTGGCCGTCATCGGAGGCAAGGGGTTGCGAAATTCCGAGGGCAAAGGCTAGAGCCAGGGGCTCGCTGCTGCCCTCGGTCAGGAGCATGTTGTGGATAATCCGCACCATGGCCAAGATCTGCGGCCCAATCCAGCGGGGAGACAGCAGGCTGCAGCGCTCTAGCTCGTGAGCCATGGCCGTGGTCTGCAGCGCCAGGGACTGCACGACTTGATAAGGGCTGACTTGGGCCGAAGACGGGCCGCTGCAAATTGCGGCAAGCGGCAGAATTTCGCGCCGGCTTTGGGCGGCGGCCGAGGCGGACCCGGCAATGTGGGTCGTGCCCCAATGGGTCGTGCCCCAGTCACCAGACTGAACGGCGGTCTCCAGCAGCAGGCGGTTGAGCTGGTACTCCGCCTCAAACAGCTCATCAGGTTCGGCCGCCTGCAGCAGACGCTGCCCGATCTGTTGAAGCGGCGCTGACAGAGACCCCGCATAGATTGTCCAAGGGAGCCATAGCCGCCCTAAGTCAGCAAGGCTGGGAGGCCCAGCGCCATCGGGGATCAGGGTAAGCAGGCAGAGGCGATCGCCATCTACCCGCAGATTTTCGGACTGCAGCAGACTAGTGGCTACCCCCTGGTCGCTGAGAGCCTCCCACAGAGAGCAGAGCTGCCAAAGCCACTGCACCTGCTGCAACGTCGGGGCCTGCTGCCAGACGCGGTGGAGCGGCGGGTGGAGGCGACCAGAGGCATTGAGCCCCCCGCTGAGCAGCAGGACAGGCTGTGGCCCGCCGATGACGGCCTGCAGTTGGGGGAGGTGGTGCTGGACGGCGGCATAGGGCAGGCTCTGGAGCTGGCGGTAGGGCTGCACCCGCTTGTGGAGCCCCATTCCCATGTCAGGCAGGGGTGGCGGGGGTTGATCGGGCTGCGTATCGCGCCAGATGCGGGGCGCAACCACAATGTAGCGATCGCCGATGGTTTGTCCTTGGGGAACCTGCTGGGCCCCAATGGCCCAGCGGTAGGGAGAGGGGGAGTGGGAGGAGGTAGGCGACATGGTGGGGGATATTGGGGGCCAACAACGGGGGCCAACAACATTAAAAATAACTAGAGTCCCCCCGTCCACTTTGGGAGCTGAGCTAGAGTGGGACTAATAGCATTAGTAGGCGATGGTGCGATCGCTGCAATTAACGTTATAGATGACAGTCAATCCCAACGTTTTATTCTGGCTCATTGTGGGCTGTACCCTCTGCTTCATGGAGCTGGTAATCCCCACAGCATTTGTTGAGTTTACCCTTGGCCTCAGCGCTCTGATAGTGGCGCTGGCGGCCATCGTGCTGCCCCAGCTGCCGCTACAGATTTGCCTGTTTTTGCTGAGTTCGGTTGCCCTGACGCTTTTGGCCCGCCGGATTACCCCGCGCCGGGCCCGCAGCATTGAAGATGCGGCCCAGGGGACGGCCCTAACGCCAATTCCCCCCCATCAACCGGGGCGAATTTTGTACGAGGGCTCCTCCTGGCAGGCCCGCTGCGACCACCCTGATATCTCTATTGGTCTGGGGGAACCAGTGTACATCGTCTCGCGCCAGGGCAACACCCTATTTGTCCTACCAGAGCGATCGCTCTACGACGAGCTCAATCAGAGCCATGGGGAGCAGCCCACTGTCACCCCATCCGCTGAAACCGATGCCATTTCCTCAGCCCAGAGCCGTAGCGCTGAATAATCAATGGTTGCCGGCGCTGGACCCAATCTATGCTGATTGCGAAGTTATCTCTAAAGGCCTATGGGTAGCACAATTGGATTTTTTGTTTTCCTAGCGCTCAGCGGCTCCGTGCTGCTGAAGTCGATTCGCATTGTCCGCGAAGGCGACCAGGTGCTGGTGGAGCGGCTAGGGCGCTATTCGGGCCGCAAGCTGGAGCCCGGCCTCAACCTGATGGTGCCGTTCCTGGATGAGGCGGTGCACCGGCAGACTATCCGGGAGCGGGTGCTAGATATCCCGCCGCAAAAGTGCATCACCCGCGACAACGTCAGCATCTCTGTGGATGCGGTGGTGTACTGGCGGATTATGGACCTAGAAAAAGCCGCCTACAAAGTAGAAAACCTGCAGGACGCCATCGTCAACCTGGTGCTCACCCAGATTCGGGCCGAGATCGGTCAGCTTGAGCTAGATGAGACCTTCACCGCCCGCTCGGAGATCAACGAAATTCTGCTGCGGGAGCTGGACATTGCCACCGATCCTTGGGGGGTGAAGGTGACCCGGGTGGAGCTGCGGGACATTGCCCCTTCTAAGGACGTACAGGACTCCATGGAGCTGCAGATGTCGGCGGAGCGCCGCAAGCGGGCCGCGATTTTGACGTCAGAGGGGGAGAAAGACGCCGCCATCAACTCCGCCCGAGGCAAGGCGGAATCCCACGTACTGGCGGCGAAGGCCGATCAGGAAGCGGTGGTTTTGCGGGCCCAGGCGGAGCAGAAAGAGAGAGTTCTCAAGGCCCGGGCGATCGCCGAATCCTTAAAAATCATCACCGAGCAGCTCAAGTCTGACCCTACCACTCAAGAAGCGCTGCAGTTTTTAATGGCCCAGCAGTACATGGAAATGGGCACTCAAATTGGCCTCAGCGGCAGCAGCAAGGTGATGTTTATGGATCCCAAGAGTATCCCAGCGACGGTAGAGGGCATGCGCGCCATCATCGATAACCCCGAGTAAGCCCCCGAAATATTAATAGTTTCCTAACCTCTGCCAAGGTTCTCAGGAAGAAAGACTACCCTGGAAACGATTTCTTCCACTTGACCAGCAGGCTACGCTAGCGTTTGTTTTCGATAGACCACTACTTTCTGCCACCCACTTCATCTTAAGGAGACCCCTTATGGCCCAGAGCCTTCTAGAGCAGCTTCGTGAAATGACGGTCGTTGTTGCGGACACTGGCGACATCGAGGCGATCAAAGCCTTTACCCCCCAGGACACCACGACGAACCCGTCGCTGATTACTGCTGCGGCCCAAATGGAGCAGTACCAGGACATCGTTGACGACACCTTAAAGGAAGCCCGCAGTCTGGCTGGGGAAGATGCTAGTGCCAAGCATGTGGTCCGTAAAGCCATCGACATGCTATCAGTGGCCTTTGGCCTGCGCATTCTAGATATCGTGCCGGGCCGGGTCTCCACTGAGGTTGACGCCCGCTTGTCCTACGACATGGAGGCCACTTTGGAAAAAGCGCACTCCATCATTGAGCAGTACAAAGCGGCGGGTGCTGACCCCAATCGGGTACTAATTAAGATTGCCTCCACCTGGGAGGGCATCCGCGCCGCCGAAATCTTGGAGAAAGAGGGCATCCACTGCAATTTGACCCTGCTGTTTGGCATGCACCAGGCCGCAGCTTGTGCCGAGGCAGGTGTTACCCTAATCTCGCCGTTCGTGGGTCGAATTCTAGATTGGTACAAAAAGGAAACGGGCCGCGACGAGATTCCCCCTGAAGAAGATCCTGGCGTGAAGTCGGTGACTGAGATCTACAACTACTTCCGCAAGTTCGGCTACAAAACCGAGATCATGGGGGCTAGCTTCCGCAACATCGGTGAAATCCAGGAGCTAGCGGGCTGCGACCTGCTCACCATTTCCCCCAAGCTGCTGAAGATCCTAGATGAGACCGAAGGAGAGCTGCCTCGCAAGCTGGACCCTGAGGCAGCGAAATCCATGGATATCGAGAAACTATCTATGGATAAGGCCACCTTTGACAGCATGCACGAGAGCGATCGCATGGCCAATGAAAAGCTGGACGAGGGCATTAACGGCTTCTCCAAGGCGATTGAGACCCTGGAGTCCCTGTTGATTTCTCGACTGGCGCGTCTGGAAGGGGAGAGCACCCTCAGCCACGCGGCCCAGGATGTGTTCTTGGTGTACGACCTAGACGGCGACGGCTTCATCACCCGCGAAGAGTGGATGGGCACCGATGCGGTGTTTGACGCGCTTGACATTGACCACGACGGTAAGATCAGCCCCGATGAGATGGCGGCGGGTCTAGGTGCAGCAGTGCAGGGCGCGGCGGCATAGCTCCGCCGGCCTCTACGCTTGAGCGCAGCCGCATTAGCAGTTAGTAGGCCCTAGGGGGAAGTCACCCCTGGGGCTGGCTTGATGGCGATCGCCGGCAGGCCCTATAGAGAAGGTTGGCTATCGGCGCTGGGCATAACGGTCTATTGTGCGCGGCCTACCTGCTTAAAGCGGGCTACAGCAGGAGCTAGGCAAAACCCTGCCGCCCAAGCCTTGCAAAGCTGCTCGGCAACGCGGGCTGCTCCTAGCTACCGTCAAGGACTTTAGCGAAACACAACGAATTGTGTACAAAATTTAATCGGTGTAACCTATACAGGGGCATTCCCTTAGTATCACCACCGGACCACCTATATGAGCAGGGCTCTGTTATTTGAGACGGCGATCGCCATTGGCTGCGGCCTCGGCTCCGTCGTCTTCGTTGAAATTATCCGCGACGTTTATCACGTCACCAGTCACTACTGGCCACCCCTGCTGCGCTGGCACAAGCTGCACCATCAGCTTTACCGCAAAGACTTCAGCATCATTAATGGTGATACTTACCGCAGAGCTCAGCTCGTTAACGATGCCCCAGAAGCCACCGTGATGCTGCTGGCGGCAGCGCTGGTGCTCTGGGCTACCCAGATTGCTAGCACTGGGCTGGGGGTGCTGTACTCGGCGGGATTCTTGGCGGGGGCTATAGCCCGCTCCCAGGGGTGGCTTGCCGGTAGCGATTTGACCCATAAGCCAGGGGCGCTGGACAGCCGCCCCAATCCTTGGCGGGTGAACCGCAGCTACCACTGGCGACACCACTTTGACGAGACAACGGCGTACTATGGGGGGCACTTTACCGTGGTGGATAAGCTGCTGGGCACTGGCCTATCGCTGAAAAACAAAACCGTGGCGGTAACCGGGGCCTCGGGTACCCTAGGCCAGGCGCTGATTGACCAGCTGTTGCGGCAGGGGGCCAAACCCATTGCCCTCACCTCCTCAGCCTTTGAGCACCCCGGCGCTCAGGTGGTGACCTGGTCGGTGGGGGAAGAGGAGGCCCTGCGCCAACTGCTGCAGCGCACCGACATTTTAATTTTGAACCACGGCATCAACGTCCACGGCGATCGCACCCCGGCGGCAATTGAGCGATCGCTGCAGGTGAACGCCCTATCGAGCTGGCGGCTGGCCGAAATCTTTTTTGAGACGGTTACCGGTCCCACCCACCGGGCCACTAAAGAGCTGTGGGTGAACACCTCAGAAGCGGAAGTTTCCCCCGCCTTGAGCCCTCTGTATGAAATCTCCAAACGCTTGCTGGGCAACCTGGTCACCCTCCGAGGCCTAGATGCCCCCTGTATTGTGCGCAAAATCGTGCTGGGGCCCTTCAAAAGCCAGCTCAACCCCTACGGCGTGATGAGCGCTCCCTGGGTGGCCCGTATGGTCATCGCCCTAGCCAAGCGCGACCTGCGCCTGATTATCGTCACCGTCAACCCCCTCACCTACCTCTTCATTCCGCTCAAGGAGGCCGTCAGCGTCCTCTACTTCCGGCTGTTCTCCCGTCCGCAGCGGTGAGCGCTACCCGGCAGGTTCACCGGGCCGCCAGCTGGGCCGACCGCCATAGCGAGCCGCTGATTCTGCTGGGGATGACGACAGCGGCCCTGCTCATCTTTACCCTCAACCTGGGTTCCCTGCCGCTGCGAGACTGGGATGAGGGCACCGTCGCCGGGGTAGCGCAAGACTTAGCGGCGATGCCCCTACCTCAGTGGTTCTACCCCACCCTCCACGGCGAGCCCTACTTTAATAAGCCGCCCCTAATCCACAGCCTCATTGCCCTCAGCTTCCGTGTCTTCGGCATCAGTGAGGGGGCGGCCAGACTGCCGGGGGCAGTGCTGAGCGCGCTGTCGGTGCCGCTGTTATATGGTCTAGGGCGGGAGCTGTGGCCGGGGCGGCTGACGGCGGTGCTGGGGGCCTGCGTGTATTTGACCCTGCTGCCGGTGGTGCGTCACGGGCGACTGGCGATGCTGGATGGGGCCAGCACCTGCTTTTTTTTAGTCACGCTGCTGTGTCTGCTGCGATCGCGGCGGCATCCTCGCTGGGGGCTGGGGGTAGG
>JBCCAG010000419.1:0-4205 GCA_039814955.1 Cyanobacteria bacterium P01_A01_bin.135 | reverse complement strand
TAGAAATATCACCGATGGTTTGGCCATTGATGGGTGCCAAATTGGACCAGACGTTCACCAAAAAGGCGACCAGGACGGCTCCAGCGGTGAGGGCAGGACGAACCCGCGAGCGGGACGACAGTAGAGACATAGCTGCTGCACAAGAGGGGCCAATTCAGCTATCGGAGCATGTTGGCAAGATCTATTCATCTATATTGCGCTGTAGCCATGGGTTAAGACAACCCCTACTACCACTAGATCTAAATCCCTCTAGTGGTTTTGCCCAAGCGTGGCTTTTTCTAAGTGCGGCTTTTTGAGGTACGGAAATGCTGGAATACCCCGCTGCAAGGCTAGGGGATGCGAAGCCCTGACGCTTAAACAATGCGCTAAGATTCTCCCAAGACAACACCATCCCTGGCATTGATACAGCCGACGACCTTCATATGACTGTTGCCACCTCCCCTGACTGGGATGCGATCGCCCGCGACCTCTCTGGCCTCGACCTGGTCCGCGACCCGTCCCGGCTCGCCAAGCTCAGCCAGGACTACTACAGCTTTAGCCCCATCTTGGTGCCCCAGCTCAAAGATTGCCGGGGGGATTTGGCGGTGCGGCCCACCACTGAAGCCGAGGTGCTGAGAGTCGCTCGGGTATGCCTCGCCCACCGAGTCCCCTTGACGGTGAGAGGCGCAGGCACTGGCAATTACGGTCAATGTGTGCCCCTAGCAGGCGGTGTGATTTTAGACCTGAGCCAGATGCAGCAGGTGCATTGGGTTAAGCCAGGGCGCGCCTGCGTCGATCCTGGCGTTAAGCTAGCGGCCCTCGACCGCCAGGCCCGCCCCACGGGATGGGAAATTCGCATGGCCCCTTCCACCTACCGCACTGCCACTATCGGCGGTTTCGTTGGCGGGGGCAGCGGCGGCATTGGCTCGATTACCTACGGGCAACTGCGCGATCGCGGCAACCTGCAGGCAGTCCGGGTGGTAACCCTAGAAGACGAACCCCGAGTGATTGAACTGCGGGGGGACGCAGTGCAGCAGGTGAACCATGCCTACGGCACTAACGGCATTATCACCCAGCTTGAGATTCCCCTCGCTCCCGCCTACCCCTGGCAGGATGTAATTGCGGTATTTGAGGATTTCATGACGGCGGCGCGGTTTGGCCAGGCTTTGGGAGATGCGGACGGCATCGTCAAAAAGCTGATCTGTGTCTGCGCGGACCCGGTGCCCCAGTACTTCACGGCTCTCAAGCCTTACCTGCCGGAGGGGGGCCATGCCGCCCTGCTGATGGTCTCTGAAGCGGACCACCAAGCGCTGCAGGACATGGTGCAAGAATACGGCGGGCAAATTACTTACCAAAAGCCAGCGCAAGACACCGGCAAAGGCACGCTGCTGCTGGAGTACACCTGGAACCACACCACCCTCCACGCCCGCAACGTCGATCCTTCGCTGACTTACCTGCAAACCCTGTTTGTCGAAGGCGGCCTGGAACTGGTGGAGCATATGTATCATCGCTACGGCGAGGAGGTGATGATGCACCTAGAGTTTTTCCGTGTGGGGGGGCGAACCATCCCGGCGGCGCTGCAGCTCGTGCGCTTTCAGAGCCCCGAAAGACTACAGGAAATTATTACTTATCATGAATCTCAGGGGGCATTTATCGCCAACCCCCACACCTACATTTTGGAGGACGGCGGGCGCAAAACCATTGACCCGCTGCAGCTTCGGTTTAAGCAGCAGGTAGACCCCTATGGCTTGCTGAACCCCGGAAAAATGAGAGCCTGGGAAAAGTCTGATATTCAGGTCACTGATATTTTTGAATAAATCGGCTATTATGGCGGCGTTATCGGTTTGATAGCGCCCTTTTTAGGGAGGCGCGTCAACGGAACTAGCTTCTACAGAATCGATTTAGCTTGGTTGGAGAACATTCGTGACTATTTACATCGGAAACTTGTCGTTTCAAGCCACTGAAGATGACCTTCGGAGCGTTTTCGTGGAATACGGGACGGTCAAGCGGATTAGCTTACCCACCGATCGGGAAACGGGTCGGCGGCGCGGCTTTGCCTTCGTAGACATGGAGAGCGACAGCGAGGAAGAGGCAGCTATTCAGGAGCTGGACGGCGCTGAGTGGATGGGTCGGGAGATCCGTCTCAACAAAGCGAAGCCTCGGGAAAATCGTCGACCCAGCTACTAAGATTTTCCGTTTGAATCCCTTAGTCTTAGATTCAGTCTTAGATTGCCCAAGTCAACCCCGCTGCGCCCAGCACTTGTGACGGCTAATCCACTCGGTTAGCCGCCATCAAGCGGCTGGGCCGTTTGTTTCATGTCGCGATCGCGTCTGCTGCTGGTCTTACTGGGGGTCGTGGTGGCGCTTGGGGCGCTGCTGTGGTTAGTGGCGTCGCTGCAGCAGCTCTATGCGGGCACCGCTGCCATCTCGCCACTGCTGGCCCGTCTCCTGGTGGGCTGCCTACTGCTGGCCCTAGCGGCGCTAGTGGGCCTGCTCGTTTACTACGCCAGCCAGTTCTTGCGCCGCCCCGCGCCCCAGACGCCCCCTGCCCCCCGCTCCCCGGTGGAAGCGGCGGACCGCACCTTGGCGGCACTGCAGCAGCAAATTGAGCAGGTACAGGACGAAGGGGTGCGGCAGGCCCTCCAGCAGCGATCGCAGCAGGCGGCGCGGCGCTTTACCCAGGGGGCGCTACAGGTGGCCGTGTTTGGCGTGGGCTCCGTGGGCAAGACCTCCACCATCAACGCCATCTTTGGCCGCTCTGTGGGGGAGGTGAACGCCACCCTGGGCACCACCACCGAGCGCCGCGCCTACCGGCTGCGGTTCCATGGCGTCCCGCGGGAGATTCACTTCATCGACACGCCGGGGCTGCTGGATGCCAGCGTTTGGGGGACCGAGCGCAGCGCTGCGGCCCGCGCCTTGGCGGCGGAAGCGGACCTGGTGCTGATGGTAATGGAGAATGATCTGCAGCAGTCGGAGTACGAGGCCCTGCGATCGCTGCTGCGCATTGGCAAGCGGCTGCTGCTGGTGCTCAACAAAGTAGACCGATACCCTAACGTCGAGCAAGCGGCTATCCTGCGGCGGATTCAGGAGCGGCTAGCCGGCAAGCTCGCCCCAGAAGACGTGGTGGCGATCGCCGCTGATCCGGCCCCAGTGACCTTGACCAGCGGTGAGTCGGTGAAGCCCCCGCCCCAGGTGCTGCCCCTGCTAAAGCGGATGGCTGCCCTGCTGCGCCAGGAGGGAGACAGCCTGGTGGCAGACAACATTCTGCTGCAGTCCCGCCAGGTGGGGGAAGAAGCCCGGGTGGTGGTCACCCAGCAGCGCCGCACCCAGGCGGATGCCATCATCGACCGCTATCAGTGGATCAGCGGCGGCGTGGTCGCGGTAATGCCCCTGCCGGTGGTGGACCTGCTGGCGGCGGCGGCGGTCAATGCCCAGATGGTGATCGAGCTAGGGCGGGTGTACGGCTGCGAAGTCTCTCTAGAGGAGGCCAAGTCGCTGGCCTTGTCCCTGGCTAAGACCTTAGGGGGTGTGGGCATTGTCACCGGAGCTACGGAGCTGATGACCCTGACCCTGCGCCTTAACCCCGGCACGGTGCTGGTAGGCCAGGGGGTGCAGGGGCTAACCGCTGCCTACCTGACTCGCATTGCCGGCAAGAGCTTTGCCCGCTACTTTGAGCAGCAGCAGCGGTGGGGGGATGGCGGCATGCTGGGGGTGGTACAAGCGCAGTACCAGTTAGAGCGCCGGGATGCCCTGGTGCAGCGGTTCATTGAGCAGGCGATCGCCCAGGTAGTACCCAAGCAACCCGAGTGAAGCGCCGCCTGCATGGCTCACTCGCTTCTCTCAGCGGGGGCTGCGCTCCCCTAGCTCCCGCAGCGCTTCCCGCTCTACTACGCCCTCAATCCAGGCGTTGATACTTTTCTCTGCTTTTGTTGACGCTAGGTAAATGTTGCGATGAATTTCTGGAGAGGTGCGAAATAGCAGGCGGCCGGAAAACGGCTTATCGGGGGATTGCCCGAGGGTTTCGCACTCCGCCAGATACTCATCCACAGCGCCCTCAAAGCTAGCGGTGGCTTCTTCAACGGTCTTCCCTTCAAAGGTGATGATGTCTTTAATGGCGAGGACCTGACCGCGCAGCAGCTTGGCTTCGGTATCAACTTTGAGATCTGCGGTGTAGCCTCTGTACGTCAGCATCTAAATCAGTGTTCAAGTCTTGTAGAGATTTGCAG
>JBCCAG010000941.1:0-1573 GCA_039814955.1 Cyanobacteria bacterium P01_A01_bin.135 | reverse complement strand
TCGTCCTGCATGGGAATATAGCGAAAGCGCTGCCCTTGGTCGATGGTTTCGAGCGCTTTGACGAGGTTGACGCACAGGTTACAGCTGCCGTCGTAGATGACGTAGTACATGGCATGGGGGAGCATTGACACAGTTATCATTATGGCAACACTGGCCGCTGCCGGGTATCTGTCTGACGGATTGCCGCACTGCTAGTCGCCATCATCAGCCGCTGTGGGCCGCCGCCAGACATAATTTCCTTCGCCGTTCCTATGACCCCTGACCCCAATTCTCAGCCCCAAGCCTTCACGGAAGATGATATGGATGTCTCCGTAGGCGATCGCCAGGCGCAGGCTCCCCATCAGAAGCTGACGGACAGCCCATCGACCAGCGATGTTACTAATGGGGCCGCTATCTCCGTGGCGGGCAACGGGCAGGGCCAGGTAGAAGCTGTAGAAGCCAAAGATAGCCTGCCAGTGTCTTCCACCTCATTTTCGCCGGTGCAGAGCAGCCAGCCAACCACCCCAGCCGCTCCGGCCCGCGCCGCCGCCCCGCCGGGGTCGCTGATCGTGCTGATTGCCGTGGGCATTATGCTGACGGGGATTAGCTTTGGCACCCCTTGGCTAGTGGTCACGGGGGCCGCTGTGGCCCTGCTAGTCTCCCTACGCATGTCTTGGGTAGTGCTGCAGCCCATGTTGGCCGAGCTGATTTCGCCCCAGCAGCGATCGCTGACGGTGGCGATTATTGGCATTGTGGCGGCGGTGATCGGCCTGCTGCAGGCGGTGGGGGCGGGCAGCTGGCTCAACGCGCAGTTTGGGCAGCTCAACTGGGACGCGGTGGGCGCAATTGGCGACCTGTTTGGCGCGCTGGGGCAAATTTTGATCGCCATCCTGGCGGTGTATGTGGCCTGGCGGCAGTACGTGATCTCCAAAGACCTGACGATTCAGCAGAACCTGATTACCCAGCAGCAGACCATCGACTCCTACTTTCAGGGCATTTCTGACCTGGTGCTGGATGCGGAGGGACTGCTGGAAGACTGGCCCCAGGAGCGGGCCATTGCAGAAGGTCGCACCGCTGCCATCCTCAGCAGCGTCGATGCCACCGGCAAGGCCAAGATCGTCCGGTTCCTGTCCCGCTCCAGGCTACTGACGCCGCTACGGCGCGATCGCCACTTGGGTCGGGCGATGCTAGACGGCATGGGGGGCTACCAGGAAGACCGGGACTACGGCATCCGCGTGATTGATTTGGGGGTGATGCTCGCCGCCGCCAACCTGGTAGGCACCGATCTACGCTGGACCGACATCAGCGACGCCAATCTGGTGCGGGCGATTATGATTCGCTGCGATTTGGTGAAAGCAAACCTGGCCCGCACCATTTTGTATGAGGCTGACCTGCGGGAGGCCGACATGATGGGGGCGCGGCTGTTCTACGGCGACTTAGAAACCGCCACGCCGCGATCGCGCACCCAGCCGCCGGATTACCAAACCGGCGAATGCACCGGGGCCGTGGTGGAGAACGCCAACTTTGGCGGGGTTAAACGGCTCTCGGATAAGCAGCGGCAGTATATCTGCGCCTGGAGCGGCGATAGCAGCCG
>JBCCAG010000948.1:0-1552 GCA_039814955.1 Cyanobacteria bacterium P01_A01_bin.135 | reverse complement strand
TCATCGCCCTCCTCCGGCTCCTCCTCGTCTGCCACGGTGGGACTGGCTGGGGAATCAGGCTCGCTGAGACCGAGCAGCACGTCGCTATCGGTGAAGTAGGTCGCCCAGTAGTCAACCTGCGAAAATCCTGCCCACTGCTCCCGGGACACAGCAACTTCCATGACGGGGGCCACTAGCCCCTCGTGGCTCCCGTTGAGGGTCAGCAGGACACTGTCGGCCCCTGTCCGCTCAAAGTAGTTGTCAATTTGGCCGGCGGCTTCTCCCTCAGCTCGCTGGAGGAATGCCTCGTAGGTCTCCCCCGGCAGCAAATTCAGGGATACCGAAAGCTGCTCGTCTGGGCTAATCAACTGCGCCCGTGCCGGGGCCATTACAACGGCGGTTCCTAGAAGCAGCGCTCCGGTGAGGACGCCAGTACCTATAGCGGCTCTAACGGTGAAACGATCCATAGTGACCTACTCTCGCAAACTAATGCTGACGGCTGCGACCTAAAAGGGAGCAATTGCATCGATTATGGCGATCGCCGCCCTATGCTGCGCTGCGTCAACTGATAGATTTTAGACCTGAGGCGATCGCTCGCCAGAGAGATCTTTATGAATTGGGAAGGCCACTATGGTCAGCCAGGGCTCGAGTACCGGCAGCGTCAGAGCGCTAGGCCTGGGCCTGAACAAACTGGCGCGGCGTCATAGCCTTGACCCGCTTGAAGACACGGGTGAAATGGGACTGGTCCGCAAACCCAAACTGATGCGCCACCTGGGAAATGGATTTCCCTTGCTTCAATAACTGGGCCGCCTGCTCGACCCGGCGACTGAGCAGGTACTTATGGGGCGTGACGCCAGTGGCCTGCTTAAATAGACGCAAGAAGTGGTATTTGCTCAAGCCCGCTGCTAGCGCTAAGTCGGCAAGGCTGAGGTCTGTGGTCAAAGACGCCTCGATGTACGCCACAACTCGCCCCAAGCGCTGGCGGTCCATGGGGGTCAGCGCAGCGTCATCGAAGGGGCCATCGATGCCGTAGTGGTTGACGAAATGGGTGGCGATCGCCGTTGACAGGGTATCGGCGTACAGCCTGCCGTTGGGTCCCCCCAGCTCCGCTTCCACCAGCAAAGCTTGCATCAGGGCCTGTAGGTGCCTATCTTTAGTGCGGTGCTGCCGCCGAAACTGACGCGTCAGCAGAGGCTGCTCCGGCAGCAGCTCGGCCATCTTTTGGGGGTCTAGAGTGAGCAGCAAAAACTGATTGTGCCCCTCAATGCGGTGGGAGAAGGGCACCCCGGCGGGGTTCACCCACAGGTCCCCGGTCTCATAGCGGTGGGTTTTGAACCGGCGACCATCTTTCCACTCCCAATCAAAGGCGGGCCCCGTGTTCATGGCAAAGTAATGCTGCCTCACGGTGACATTGTCGGGCGTAAAGCCTTCGTTCTCACCCTTTTCTAAATAGATGCCATCCCAGGGCAAATCTTGGCTGGAGGCAATGACGCGGCCCGCCGTCACATTGGGGTCGGGGGTCAGGGTTTGGCTGTCTACAAAGTCGATTTGGCTTTCCATGGCGCTTGAGCGT
>JBCCAG010000176.1:0-6581 GCA_039814955.1 Cyanobacteria bacterium P01_A01_bin.135 | reverse complement strand
TATTCTCTCTTTAACCCATCGCCTTGGCTGGAGCCTAATTGGCATTGCCCTATTGCTCGCCTTCCCTACCGCCTGCCGGGCCGATGAGCTGCCGTCCAGCAGCGCCGTCAGTATTACCCAAGATTCCGCAACCGTCGATGCCGCTGATCTAGAGCCCTTACTTACCGACGTGGTGTATCTCGGAGAGCGGCACGACAGCGCCCGCGACCATGGGGCCCAGTTAGATATCATTGAGGCTCTCTACACCGAAGACCCCGACATGGCGATCGCCATGGAGATGTTTCAGCGCCCCTTTCAGCCGGTCATTGACCGCTACTTAGCTGGAGAAATCAGCGAAGATGAGCTGGTGGCTGGCACCGAGTACGAACAACGCTGGGGGTTTCCCTGGGAATTCTATGCTCCCATCGTCCGCTTCGCAAAGGAGAAGGATATTCCCCTACTGGCCCTCAATGCCCCTGCTGAAGTCACGCGGCAGGTGGCGCGGGAAGGCTTGGAGAGCTTAGAAGAGCCCGACTTTCGCTACATTCCGCCGCTGGAAGATATCGACGTTACGAACGAGAGTTACCAGGCCTTCGTGATGGCGGCCTTTGGAGCCCACGGCAGCCACGGCAACTTCAACTTCGACAACTTCTTTGCGGCCCAGGTGATCTGGGATGAGACGATGGCGGCGACGGTGGCGGAGTTCAAGCAGGCCTCGCCCCAGACCCGTGTGGTGGTGCTAGCGGGAAGTGGCCACGTCATGTATGGCTACGGCATCCCCAGTCGTGTGGCCCGGCGCCTAGAGGACATAGACCAAACCCTGGTGCTGCTCAACCCCGTGGATGAGGTCGCTGGGGAAGCAGAGGTGGCAGATGTGCTGTGGTTTAGCCCTGCTGAGACAAGTTCACCCTGAACCGAATTCACTCGCAGGAGTGATGCTTGGTTAGCAGAGCGAGATTTAGTTTCGAGAGGCGCTAGTAGCGCTTGGATTGATAACGTGTAGATTTATTGAGCCCTTGATTAGTCTGGACTCCGGCTAAGCAGGAGATCGGGTTAGAAAAATTTGCGCTAGTTACGGCGGCGATCGCGCGGCTGGATTTCAGAATCTGGATGGCGGATAAGCTAACCGCGGTAAATCTCAGCGACTTGATGATCTACAGCGACTTTAATGAGAAGACACGGAGGAAATATCGATGAGAATTATTCGTTTAGTGGTTGCAGCGTTTGCTTGTGCGCTGCTGATATTTTCCAGTGCGGCTCCTGCCATGGCCGTCAGCGCCAGCAGCAAGAGCAGCCCCACTGAAGGTGAAGCGCAGCTCGATGGCGTCTACAATAAGGCGAAAGATGTGATCAAGAGCGAGCCGCTGCCCGACGAAGATGAGCAAGCTAACGTGGGGGCCAGCGACCTAAACGTGGCGCAGCAGGGGGCCAAGGGCGAGACGAATACCCCCGCCAACTCTAAAGGGGCAACCACTGTTGAAAAATCCATCAAAGAGACTCTAGAGAACGTCCTTCCCTAGACATTCTAGGCAGACACCTTTCTGCTGGAGAAGGGGGCGCTGCGCCCCCTTTTTTCATGCTATAGCCACCATCACAATGGTTTGTGCATGGTGGCGCGTCACTTGGCTCCGCAACGCTGCATCTCAGCGCCGAAATTGTCCTAAGCAAAGTGACCAAAGCTATATAACTCAAAAATCAAAGTAAATATAGGGCAGGCTTTCAGAAGGAGCCAGCAGCCAAGCCAGATAAATGAGTAAGGGAACCAGCGCAATCTTTAAATACCAGTTGAACTGGACCTTCAGCCCCTGCTTAAAGGCCTGCACCACGGCCATGCCCACTATCACGGCAACCACCATGGCGATCGCCTGAGGGCGGCTCACCTGCAGGCCCTCTTGGTAAATTTTGGCGGCAAACTGAATATCGGCAGATTGCCCCACCAGCCGATTGAGAGCTAGGCCGTAGGCGCTGGGCTCGGGCAGGCGAAAGAAAATCCAGGAGAAGAACACCGTCACCTGGGTGAGCCCCCAGCCAAGCAGAACTCCCGGAGGTCGGGCCCAAAAATCTGCCGCGGCGGGCGATCGCTGGCTGAAATACTCCGTCAGCCGGTGGGCGGCGAGGGCTACCCCGTGGATAAGCCCCCAAATCACGAATCCCCAGCCGGGGTTGTGCCAAATTCCGGCAACCACCATGACGATGATCAGGTTAAAGCAGGTGCGCAGCAGCCCCTGGCGGGATCCCCCCAAGGGAAAGTACAGGTAGTTTCGCAGCCAGTTACCCAGGGTGATGTGCCAGCGCCGCCAGAAGTCGGCGATGCTGGTGGAGAAGTACGGTCCCCGAAAGTTTTCTGGCAGGTAAACGCCCAGCAAAATGCCGCTGCCCCGCGCCACGTCTACATAGCCACTAAAGTCAAAGTAAAGCTGTAGGCCATAAGCAAGGACAGCCAGCCAGATATCGCCGCTGCCCGCCCGCTCTAGGTTGCCAAAGCTGAGGTTGACCAGGGTTGCCAAGTGGTCCGCCAGCAGCAGCTTCTTCAAAGCGCCCACCGCAATCAACCACAGTCCGTCCACACTTTGCTCTAGCCGCAGCGGCAGGCGATGGGCAAGCTGACCTTCCACCGTGTGATAGCGGGTAATCGGCCCCGACAACAGCTTGGGGAAAAACAGCTTGTAGGCCAAGAACTGCAGTAGATTGCGGGCAGCCGGAGCCCCCCGATAGGTGTCCACCAGATAAGCAATGCACTCAAAGACAAAGTAGCTGATCCCCAGCGGGGCAATAATGGACGCGACGCGCTCAGCCCCGATAGTAAATAGCGGCAGACCGATGATTGATCCCGCCGTGGTGAACAAAAAGCCCAGGTATTTGAATCCCACCAGAACGGCGACCTGCAGACCAATACCAAGCCACAGCAGCACTAGCCGCCGATTCAACTGAGGCATTGCCCGCACTGCTGATGGGCCTGTTCCGGCCTTTCCATTGGAGCTGACGCCATCGGCCACCGGTTTACGAGTTGCCTTACTGGTCCCCTTACCGGCGGCGGCATCGGCGGGCTGGAAGTGCTCCATGGGTAGCGGCGCTGCCGCAATCTGCCGCCCAAACCCAAAGGCAATCAGCGCCATGACCAGCAGCAGCGGCAGGTATTGAATCTGTAGGGAAGCGTAGAATACCAGGCTGGCCAGCAGCAGGATACCCAACCGCAGCGATCGCGCCTCCTGAAGCCAGTAGAGCCCTAGCACGCTCAGCAGAAAGATACCGTAGGTGATTGAAAGTAGCGTCATGGCGCGATGGCGTCGTAAACTGTCTCAGCGGGTAGAGACCCTCACCGGTTAGAGAGCGCTGCGGTTTAGAACAATGTGGGTTTACCAATGCTCAATTTAGCAGTTCGAGCTCCGCTCGCCGTAGCCTTGGGGGCAATCATCGGGGCTCTGGGTCGCTATTACTTTAGCCACTGGCTCAACCCCGGGTCTTCGGGCGGCTTCCCTACTGGCACCTTTGTGGTCAACATGGGGGGCTGTCTCCTCATCGGAGCCGTAGCCGCTTTATCCGAGCGGCTCGCCCCATCGCCAGAACTGCGGCTGCTGGTAATTACCGGCGGGCTGGGGGCCTTCACTACGTTTTCGACCTATAGCTTGGAGTCAGTGGTCCTCCTGCAGCGAGGGCGGCTGGCGGCGGCGGGGCTGTACTGGCTCGGCAGCGCTCTTCTGGGGCCGATAATCTTGTATGCGGGGCTGGTGCTGGGTGAACAGCTAGGGCCCCGGGGCTAAGCGGCTGGCACGGCCTCCGTAGCCCTAGAACCCAATCAGCTCAAAAAACTGGTCGTCTAGCTCGTATCCCAGGGTTTTGGTCATCAGTTGAACCGTGTTGCGGCCCTGCCCCTGGTGGGCCTTCAGCCAGTTGACGACGTGAAAAACTTTGCTCATGACGAATAGCTCCAGCGCTTCCGGGTTGTACTGTATCCCCGTCTTGGAAAACTGGTGAGGAACCAGCATGGCGGTGTAGCGGCTCAGCTCTCCCGACTGCCAGTCAAGCAAGTAGGGCAGCCAAGGGTAGCGGGCATCGAGGGCCACAAACCACAGCCGCACTTCAGGGATCTCTGACAACTCGCGGGGGTCCGTCTCCTCGCGGGAAAAGTCGATGTCAAACCGCAGCACGGGCGATCGCTCGGTGGGGGTTTCGCCGCTGAGCCGGGACTCAATCGGCGTCTGGGCGGGGGTAAGGTCAACGGTCTGGATATTAGCCTGGGTGACGGCAATGGTAGACATGGAGGTGCGGCGCGGTGAGTATATGGATCACCGCCATCATAAACCTCGCGAAGCGGTAAAAATCTGGTATGGCATTTCTTGATTACATCCAGTATTACTTTAGGAGATGGGGGTCGGCGATCGCCCTTCCCATTCCCCAGCTTTACCGGGGTCAGACCAGTATGTAGACGACTCTAAAACGTTTACGCTAAGGTGAAGAGCAATTGGCCAAGGTGAAACCATACTGAGTTTACATTAGCCCCTGGCTCACGCAGGTCACCGTTGGCCATTAGTCCGCCCAGGCCGCTATGATCAATCGACATGGCTCGCTCAAGGCGACTCGCCTCAGTTGCCTTTTGACTCCCTAGCTTCTGGCCTTCAACCAGCTAATACCCAAGTATTAACAGCTAATCCGTAGGTATGCCACAAGACCCCCCCCGGCACATCCGCTCACTAGACGATGCTTTGGCCCACTGTCAGGCGTTGGGAATGCGGCTCAGCAAGCAGCGACGCTACATTTTGGAACTGCTTTGGAGTCAACCGGAGCATCTATCGGCTAGAGAAATCTACAATCGGCTGATCCAGCAGGGCAAAGATATTGGTCACACCTCCGTTTACCAAAACCTAGAAGCCCTCTCTAGCCAAGCGGTGATCGAGTGCGTTGAGCGGGCCGACGGTCGCCTGTATGGTAGCGTCAGCGCCTCCCACAGCCACGTCAACTGTTTAGATACCTCCCAAATTCTCGACGTTTTTGTCACCCTGCCTGAGCACATCGTCCAGGACATTGAGCAGCGCTTTGGCGTCACGATCACCGACTACAGGATTGATTTCTTTGGCTACACTGGCTCAAATACTGGCTCCAGTAACGGTAATCTAGCGCCACAGGACGAACGCCATGCATGAGGCTCACAGCCCCGACGCGCTTCGCCAAAGTGCTGGTGTTTGCCCCAGCTCTTCCATTCACCAGAGCGAGGCGATCGCCAACTTGCGTGAAAGTCTGAGCGATCACCAGCCCATCAGCACCCGGTTTTCCCGGCGGGCCCAACGTCGCCGCCATCGCCGCTCGCAAGTGGGTAGCCGTCGCGGGCAAGCCTGGCAATTTTGGCAGATGCCGGGCTGGACCTGGTCGCCCTTGATGCTCGTGGGGCTGATGCTCTCAGGGGGGATGGGAATGCTGGCCCTGCAGTGGCTGCTACAGCCGCCGCCCATTCCCAACTGCCGTGCCCTTTCCCCGCTGGCGGCCCCAGCTAAACGGCTGCACTGCGCCCAGCAGCTTGCCAGCAGCGCTACCCCAGACCATCTGATGGCCAGTATCGCCACCGTCAAAGATTGGGGACCGGGCCATCCTTTACACCAAGAAGCGCAATCCCTGCTGGAAACCTGGTCAAACGCCCTGCTTGAGCAGGCGGAAGTGGTGCTCCACACCGCTGGTTTAGCGCCCGCTGTGGATCTTGCCAGCGCGATTCCCAGCAGTAGCCCGGTACATGAACAAGCCCAGGCAGATATCAAGGCTTGGCGGCAGCAGTGGGAGGAGGGAGAAGTTATTCAGCGGGGGGCGATCGCCGCTTTGGGCAAACAGGACTGGAAGCAGGTTGAGCAGAGCATTGGCCAGCTCGGTCAGCTTGCCTCTCCCTACTGGCACCAAAAGCGGGCGGACGCCCTCAGCCTACGGTTGGTGAATGAGCAACAGGGACGCCGGGCTTTAACGGAGGCTGAAGCCATGGCGGAAGCAGGTGGCCCAACTGCCACGGCGGAGGCCCTCACCCATTTGGCTAGCATTTCTCCAAATACTGCTGCTTATGCCGCCGCCGAGCCCCTGCGTCAGTCCTGGAGCGATACGGTGGTTGACGCTGCCAAGGCGGCTTTGCGCAACGGGGATCAAGGGCTGGCGGTTCGGCTGGCACAGGCGGTTCCCCCTGGCACCATCAATTCCTATGGGCGCGACGCGGCCATTGCCGATTTGCTCTATTACAGCCATGCTCAGCGGCTAGCGGCGCAGGCCCAACAGCCAGCGCAGTGGTGGCTGATAAACGAGGCGATCGCCGCTGCCCGGGCCATTTCTGCCGGTAGCGAGTTTGCTGAGCAGATTCAGCCCCAGCTCCAGTCCTGGCAGACACAGCGAGAGCAGATGGCCCAGCTGCAGCTTGCCCAGACTATGGCGGGCAGCGGGCAGCGGTGGCTGCTGCAGCTCAGCGTTGCCCAGGCGGAGGCCATTGGCGCTGCCAGTGGGTCTGAAAACAGCGCTGATCCCGAACCTAATCCACAGCGCACCTACGCCGACGCTTTGATTACAGACTGGCAGCAGGCCCTCACTCAAATTGCCGGACGGCCTCGGTTCCTGTTAGCCCAGCGCACCGCCGAGCC
>JBCCAG010000509.1:0-3663 GCA_039814955.1 Cyanobacteria bacterium P01_A01_bin.135 | reverse complement strand
CGCTTCGTCGATGTAAAATTCGTCATTGTGCTCGCTGCCGGTGAGGGCCGTCCCCGCAAAGCCGGAGCCAATTTCAAAGCCTTTGCTGGCGGGCAGGGACATTACCCCTTTGGCCAAATCCGCCTCTAGCTTGTCGAATACCGGGGAGCCTAGACCGCGCGGGACTGATCGCGCTACGCATTCCACCACACCGCCGATGGAGTCTCCCTCCCGGCCCGTCTGCTCAATCAGGTCAATCATCCGCTCGGCGCATTCGCCATCGGGGCAGCGAACGATGTTGCTCTCCACTTGGTCTAGGGTGACGGTTTGGGGATCAACGATGCCTTCCAGGTCCTTGATGCGCTTCACGTAGCCCACCACCTCGACCCCGGCCACCTGCCGCAGAATCTTTTTGGCGATCGCCCCTGCTGCTACCCGGCCAATGGTCTCGCGCGCCGAGGAGCGACCTCCTCCTTGCCAGTTGCGGATGCCGTATTTTGCATCGTAGGTGGCATCGGCATGGGAAGGGCGATAGGCGGTCTGCATCTCGGTGTAGTCCTGGCTCCGGGCGTCTTTGTTGCGCACCAGGATGGAGATGGGTGTGCCCAGGGTTTTGCCCTGAAATACCCCAGACAAGATCTCGCAGGTGTCGGTTTCCTTGCGGGGTGTCGTAATCTTACTTTGGCCGGGGCGGCGGCGGTCCAGCTCAAACTGAATTTCCTCAGGCGAGATTTCTAAGCGAGGCGGGCAGCCGTCGACAGTGACGCCCACACCACCGCCGTGGGATTCGCCAAATGTTGTAATCCGAAATAGATGACCGAAGGTATTACCCATGCCGATATTCTGTAGCAGTGTGATGTCGTGCGATTTAGGACCGAAGTAGTGCTAAAGGGCCGAACCTAAAACCATTGTAGAAAGCGAAGCGCTTCCTCATAGAAACTTTATTTCCTAGCCAGGTTGCCAGCCACAAGCAAGCGACGTTGGGGTTCGCCCCCTAGCAGCGTTGTCCAAATATGGCCTTCTACTTAGACAAGGCCTAGTACTTGGGGTTAAAGGTATCTTGGTAGGTGGTCTCTTGCCCTGGCAGCTCGGGGTAGGGCTCCTGTACCGGTAGGGTCTTTTGGCTGTCGGAAGTCGAGATATGGCCGGTGTAGTAGGCCCCTGGCTCAATATCTAGGGAGCTAGCGGTAACGCTACCTTCCAGCCGCGCCGTTCGGCTTAAGCTGACGCGACCCTCCGCCACCACCTTGGATTTAACAACGCCATGCACAACCAAATTGTGTACCCGCAGTTCAGCTCCTTCAACCAAACCGCTCTGCGAGACTTCCATATCTCCAATAACCTCCACATTTCCATGAATGATGCCGTCAACCCGCAGGTTGCCATCTACATGGACATCGCCTTGAAATTCACTCTTAGCACCGAGATAGGTGATCGAAGGCATTTGCTTGCGCCAGAACATGACATCTCCTTAGAGTTACCTCAGTTACTTGAGTTTTAGATATTCAGAGGTTACAGCTGCGAATCAGGCTGCTATTGAATATGCCTCTTGAATATGCCTCTCATGCCCCCTACAACTATAGGCTAAGGCTCGCTATCTTGGGATAAAAAATCCTCTGGGTTGACGGCATCTCCCTGGTAGTAAAGCGTGTAGTGAAGGTGCGGCCCTGTCGATCGCCCCGTACTGCCCATTCGCCCGATGATAGCGCCGCGCTCGACGGTGTCGCCTTTGGTAACATCCATCTTCGACAGGTGGGCGTACAGAGTTTGGTAGCCGTAGCCGTGGTCAACCACAATATGGTTACCGTAGCCTCGGCTAAACATAGCTTTCTCGATAGTCCCCTTGCCGGTGACGTAAATTGGGGTACCCGTTGGGCCGGGGAAATCGATGCCGTTGTGAAGCTCATAGCCCCGACCAAAGGGATTGCGCCTGGTGCCAAACTTTGAGGAAATTCGCCCGCCCTTAACCGGCCGGCCAACCGGTAGGGCTGCCTCCTTCGCCTCTTCCTCTTCTAGCGTGCTGGTCAGGGCTGGCTTCACCTGTTGGTGAAGCCGCAAGGAGAGAGAGGGTAAATGGTGCTCGACAGCTGCTATCATTTCCTCCGGTTCGAGCTGAGCCGGAATGCCGCCCCTCGGCCCCAAATCGGATTCGTCTGCCGCATCGGCTTCCGGCAAGCCTGCCCGCTCTTCGAGGCGGTCGATTTCGGCGTCGAGCTGATTGAGTTCGGCAACGGCATCGCTAGCAGCTTCGCTGAGGTCGCTGTTACGCTCCAACAGCGTCAGATTTTCTTCGCGGAGCTGGTAAATCTGGTTAGACAGCCACACCAGGGGCGCTGCCGCCAAAATCATCAGCGATATGATTAGCGGCACGGGTCTAATGGACAGCATCAGGGGCGATCGCCCAGTCTGAGTCACTAGAATGGTGCAGTTTTGGGGTCTAGAGCGGCGCATGTGGGGACAATAGAGAACTGGGGATCACAGGCGAGAGGGCTTCGGGGATCATATCAAATTTTGAAAAGTTTTAAGATACTTGACGCTTCGGGGACGGCTTTATTCCGTTAGACTCCACGTAATATTGGCTGTTCCAGGTGGTTCTAAGGGAGAGCCTCCGGAGGACGGCATGGCCCAGGCTCGCCCCCCTACCGATGTTGAGACTATGACCCCCTTCTCACAGGATGCCTATTGGGATGCATTTATCTCCTATGGTCGTGCGGACAGCAAAGCCTTTGCCCAGCGGCTCAACGATCGCCTCGCGAAAGCTCCCTATTCCTATGAGGTGTGGTTTGATTTCAGCGATATTCCCTCCGGCGTGGACTACCAGAAGGAAATCGACGCCGCCATTGAGAAGTCAGACAACCTTTTGTTTGTGATTTCGCCGCACTCAGTCCACTCGAAGTACTGCCGTCTGGAAATTGAGCTAGCGCTGAAGTACCACAAGCGCATCATTCCAGTAATGCATGTGGAGGAGATTGACCGCCAAACCTGGCAGCAGCGCCACCCCTCTGGCATGGATGAGGAATGGCACGCCTATGTTGAGGCGGGGAAGCACTCCTGCCATTCTCAGATGCACCCTACGATCGCCGATATCAACTGGATTTGGTGCCGGGAGGGGCAAGACGACTTTGAGGATGGCCTTCGCGCCGTTGCTGAGGTTATTAAACGGGAGCGGGACTACGTGCATCGCCATACGGTGCTGCTTGACCAGGCGTTAACGTGGCAGCGCAACCAGCAGCAGACGCGCTATCTGCTGACAGGGGAGACGCGCCAGCAGGCGGAAGCCTGGCTTGCGAAGCGCTTTGGCGCCCAGCCCCCGGTGGTGCCCACCGATTTGCACTGCGAATACATTACCGAGAGCATCAAGAACGGCAACAACCTGATGACCCAGGTGTTTTTGGCCTACGCCGAGCAGGACAAGGGCATAGCCACAACGGTGCGGCGATCGCTGATGCGGGCCAGCATCACCACCTGGAGCTACCACACCGACATTGAGTACGGGAAAGACTACAAGACGGCGATCGCCCGGGGGGTAGAAGAGGCAGACAATGTGGTGTTTTTGATGTCGCCCGATTCCCTGGCCTCTGAGGACTGCCAGAAGGAGCTGGCCTTGGCCCAGCAGCTCAACAAACGGCTGATTATCGTCCGGGCGGGGGAGGTTAGCCCATCGCAGATTCCGGTGGCGCTGCG
>JBCCAG010000517.1:0-3612 GCA_039814955.1 Cyanobacteria bacterium P01_A01_bin.135 | reverse complement strand
TTGCTGAAGTTGAAAGATCTGGCTTTGCAGAACCTGGCCCACAGCCACCGTCGCCAGGCCGCTAGCTAGGAGAACCGCGATCGCTGCCGTGATTAAGAACCGCTTTAAAATCTGCTGCGTTAGCGTGGGTGAGCTCAGGGCACTCCAAACACTGCGCCAGGGGGGGGTGGCCGTAGGGTAAGGTCTAATCATTCGGCTTAGGGAAACGACACGACGACACGTCGCTACAGCAACTCGATGGGGACAACGCCTCGCATGAGGCCGTAGAAATGGTAGATAGCGTTTAGCTTTCGGGCACGCCTTCCCAATGGTACTCAACCCACTCCCTAGATGAGATCCCCTGGGGGAACTTCGTAGATAGCAGCAATGTCCAGTCCTCAGCAACTGTGAGATGAGCGGAGCGGCCAAACCTCTGTCATCGAATCATAGTCGCTCTTTCAGTAGCAGTGCGCCAATTGCCGAGATAATAAAGACTTGTTGTGCAGCACAAGTGATGAGGAAAATATGAGCCGCGCCAAAAAAGCCGTTCTCGCCTACTCGGGAGGCGTTGACACCTCGGTTTGCATCCCCTACCTCAAGCAGGAATGGGGGGTTGAGGAAGTGATTACCCTCGCCGCCGACCTCGGCCAGGGAGACGAGCTAGAGGCCATTCAAAAGAAGGCCCTGCGATCAGGGGCAAATGAATCTCTGGTGGCCAACCTCCAGGAAGAATTCATCAAGGACTACGCCTTTCCCGCCATTCAGGCCAACGCCCTCTACGAAAACCGCTACCCTCTGTCGACGGCGCTGGCCCGGCCCTTGATTGCGAAGCGCTTAGTGGAGGTGGCTGAAGAGTACGGCGCAGATGCGGTGGCCCACGGCTGCACCGGCAAAGGCAACGACCAAGTGCGCTTCGATGTGGCGATCGCCGCCCTGAATCCCGACATCACCGTACTCACCCCCGCCCGGGAGTGGGGCATGAGCCGGGAGGAGACCATTGCCTACGGCGAGCGCTTCGGCATTGAATCGCCGGTGAAGAAGTCTTCCCCCTACAGCATCGACCGCAATCTGCTGGGGCGGTCGGTAGAGGCAGGGCCGTTGGAAGACCCCTGGAACGCGCCGCTAGAGGAGGTGTACGCCATGACCAAGGCGATCGCCGAGACCCCAGACGAGCCGGAGTTCGTTGAAATTGGCTTTGAGCAGGGTATCCCAGTGGCCCTAGACGGCAAGGCGCTGTCTCCCATTGCGCTGATTACCCAGCTCAACGAGGCGGCGGGGCGCAACGGCTATGGGCGCATCGACATGGTAGAAAATCGCCTAGTCGGCATCAAGTCCCGCGAGATCTACGAGGCGCCGGCGCTAATGGTGCTGATTGCCGCCCACCGGGACCTAGAGAGCCTGACGCTGACGGCGGATGTTACCCACTACAAGCGCGGCATTGAGGAAACCTACTCCCAACTGGTGTACAACGGCCTTTGGTATAGTCCGCTGAAGTCAGCTTTAGACGCCTTTGTGCAAGACACCCAGCAGCGGGTGACGGGCACCGTACGGGTGAAGCTATTCAAGGGGTGCGCCACGATTGTGGGCCGCAAGTCGGAGCTGTCGCTGTATACGCCGGATCTGGCCACCTATGGCTCAGATGACGCCTTTGACCACAAGGCGGCGGAAGGGTTCATTTACGTGTGGGGGTTGCCCACCCGAGTATGGGCACAGAACGTGCGCGGTTAGCCCGTTGCCGCACGGCCCGCGAAATCGGGATACAATAAGTTTGTTAACTTTTGTATCTTCTGGAATTGCTCATGGCTGCCTCCCCTAAATCCGCTGAGCGTGTCGTCGTCATTGGGGCAGGCATCGGCGGGTTGACGGCAGCAGCCCTATTGGCCCATCGGGGTTACCAGGTCACCTGCTACGACCAGGCCCTGGTGCCCGGCGGCTGCGCCTCTACCTTTAAGCGGCGCGGCTTCACGTTTGATGTGGGGGCTACCCAGGTGGCGGGACTTGAGCCCGGTGGCATCCACCACCAGATTTTTACCCAGTTGGGTGTGCCGCTGCCGGAGGCACACCCCTGCGACCCGGCCTGCGCCGTTTATCTGCCCGGGGAAACCGAACCCATCAGCGTGTGGCGCGACCCCGAGCGGTGGCGGCAGGAGCGGCAGCGGCAGTTCCCGGGGAGCGAGCCCTTTTGGCAGCGGCTGGCGCGCCTATTCGAAGTGAGCTGGCGGTTTCAGAGCCGGGATCCCGTTCTCCCCCCCCGCAGCCCCTGGGATCTGTGGCAGCTTGTCAACGCAGTGCGCCCCGACACCCTCGAAACCCTGCCCTACGCCCTGATGACCGTGGGGCACCTGCTGCGGCTCTACGGCCTGCAGACGGATCAGCGCCTGCGCACCTTTTTAGATCTGCAGCTGAAGCTCTACTCTCAGGTTGACGCTGACGAGACGGCCCTGCTCTATGCCGCCACAGCGCTAGGCGTTTCCCAACTGCCCCAGGGGCTGTACCATCTGCAGGGCAGCATGCAGGTGCTCAGCGATCGCCTTGTGGAAGCCCTGGAACGGGACGGCGGCGCGCTGCATATGCGCAACACGGTAGAGCAGATTCACACCCAGGGCGGCAAAGCGGTGTCGGTGACAGTCCGTGACCAAAAGAGCGGCGAAACCTGGGTGGAGCCTGCCCACCAAGTGGTCGCCAATGTCACGGCCCAGGACCTGACGCGCCTATTGGGTCAGCAGGCTCCTGAGGGCTACCGCCATCGGGTGGACAAGCTGCCCCCGGCCTCCGGCGCCTTTGTAATCTACCTGGGTGTGACCCAAGCCGCAGTGCCCGCCGACTGCCCCCCCCACCTGCAGTTTTTGTACGACTACGAGGGCCCTATCGGGGAGAACAACTCCCTGTTTGTGTCGGTGAGTCGCCCTGACGACGGCCGCGCCCCGGCGGGCCACGCGACGGTGATCGCCTCCTCCTTTGTAGACCCGCGCCCCTGGTGGAATGTGACAGAAGCAGATTACGAAGCGCTCAAACAGCGCTACACCCAGGAGGCGATCGCTAAACTAGGCCAGTTCTTTACCCTCAACGAAGACACCATCGTCCACTGCGAGGCGGCGACGCCGCGTACCTTTGCCCGGTTCACCGCCCGCAACCAGGGCATTGTGGGGGGAGTGGGGCAGCGGGTGAGCACCTTTGGACCGTTTGGGCTAGCGAACCGCACTCCGGTTGCCAACCTGTGGCTGGCGGGGGACTCTACCCACCCCGGGGAGGGAACGGCGGGGGTGAGCTATTCGGCCTTGACCATCACCCGTCAAATTGAGGCCAGCCGGTGAGCACCCCTTACAGAAACTCTTCTAACTCACTGGCAATTTCTGCCTGGGTTCGCAGGCCAATGATGGTGTATACCAACCGGCCCGCGCTGAAGAAGAGCAGGGTGGGCACTGTCGTGATCCCAAACTGCTCGGCGATCGCGGGCACGGCCTCCAAATTCACCTGGGCAAAGGTAGCGCGACCGATGTAATCTGTGGCGAGGGTATTGATGGATACCGTCATCATGCGGCAGGGGCCAGACCAGGGGGTCATGGCATAAACGACTAAAAAATCTGATTGCGCTATGCGTGTATTTAAAGCATCACGGCTGTCAATTATAAT
>JBCCAG010000034.1:0-13974 GCA_039814955.1 Cyanobacteria bacterium P01_A01_bin.135 | reverse complement strand
CCCTCCGCTGCCTGAATCTGTGCCTGAACCACCTGCGCCGAGCCGCTAACGACAGTCGTTATGGCGATCGCAGACCCAACCAGTCGAAACAGCGCCATTCTCTGTATGCTCCTTTCACCAAAGGGACTCCTGTTCAGGTTGCCTAAATTTTCTTAAAAATGCAATAGCCCCAGACCCATTTGTAGGGAGAGCTGCCGCTGCACGAGATTTTGCGCAGCAGCTTCTTAAGGAAAACTTCCAACTCCTATAATCAGTCAATTTTTGGCGGAAATCCGTAGATTCCCGTAAGACGCTATTGATATAACAGGCAACCGATTGGGAGATCCCCAGCCCCGTCCCTATTCCCTAAGGTCGCTGCTCCTTGCAGATTGAGGAGAAAGCTCTCCGTAGGACACCTGATGTGATCTTCAAATGAATTTCTTAAGGTTAGGAAAACCAGCCTCACCCTATCCGCGAGTCATGGCCCTACCGACGAAGCAAAACAGTGTGATTCTGCTGCATGCGCTCCATGCCCTACTCACGGTGACATCTCTCAGCGTCATCGTCATCCTGTTTGGACAGCTCACACAGCAGTTCCCCAATATTGTTCCGATATCCTCGCCCAATGCTGTAACTGGTAGTACACTCTCTAGTCCGGTACCGACCTGCAACCTATCCGATCGCAGGCCCGGGTGCGGTTAAGTTCCAGGGCTGCGGCGTATCGCATTTGCCCGCATGGCTGTCATACTGGTGCAGTGGCCGGGTAGCCAATGCAGCCAACACACGCAGCCCCTAGCAGGGCGCTCTCATTCACCCAATTTGATTACCCTCTGGGTTATCTGCCCCTGCGCTCAGCATCCTTAACTCTATCTCCGTCATCACCTGACTTAATGTTGCCCACTTCAGAGCTCGTGATCTCATAGAGCGCCTCCCCGCACAAAATCCTGCAGAATCTCTGTCCAACCCAGCACCTCCATCGTGTTGCCCCTTTCAACCTCTCAAGCGGGAGTCCGCCCACAGCCATCGATGAGCCCAAATTCTGAACGACCGCGTGGCACAGTTATTGTCGTTGGCCCTGATGCCACCGGTCACTGGTTACGGTCTCAGCTCAAAGACCATCGCTACCAGGTCCTATCCGCTACAGAAGAAACCCTCTTCACGCGGCTTGAGGCAGTTGCCGCCGACCTGATTTTGCTGCTGCCGTCGGCCTCTACCCGGCCCAAAGGCGGTGGCAAAGACGATAGCCAGCCTCAATCGATTTGCCAGCAGCTCCAACACCACCCAGCCACCTGTGAGATTCCTGTGGTAGTGGTGGCAGCACGGGTAGATGCCGCTACGCAAGAAGCTGCGCGAAAAGCCGCGTTTATGGCAGGGGCCGCAGATTACATGGTCGTGCAGGCACACAAGGCTGAAGAACCAGTGTCAGGAGACACTGGGTCAGGAAACGTCGGGCCCCTCGCCCTGCTGACTCGGCTTGATCAACATCTTGCAATCGTCAAAGCCCGGCGGGGCGAGGTCACCGCTTCTCTCTCCAGTGATACGGGGACAGCCCTAGCTGCCAATCAGGCTCATTGGCCAACTGGGCTACACCAAACGCTCAACTTTAGTGACCTACTGAAGCAGGTAGTGCACTGTATTCAAGCGGCCCAAGGCGAGGCTAAGATTCTACAAGCCACTATCGATGAGCTAGGTAGTGGGCTGCACCTGGCTGGGGCAGTCGCCATCATTCGAGAGCCAGGTAGCGCCAACATTCGGGCAGGGTACCTGGGCAAAGCTGATTGCCATCCGCCCGCTGGTAGCCTCAAGGCGGTAGAGCGGGCGACGGGGCCCCTAAGACAGCCGAATATTGTTCTGCCGATGGGGAACGATAGCATCCAGTTCTGCTATGAGCATCCCCTATGGGGACCTCAGATAATGCTGGTGTGTGCGATCGCCGATGGCCAGGGTCTGTTGGGTGACTTGCGCCTGTCGTTTCCTGCCACCCGCCACCTCACGCCTGAAGAAATCTGTCTGGCCCAGCATGCGGCGGACCAATGCGCCATCGCAATTCGGCAAACGCGGCTCTACGAAACGGCACAGGAGCAGGTGGAGCTCTTAGAAGGGCTGCATCGGCAAAAAGATGATTTCCTCAGCACGGTTTCCCACGAGCTGCGATCGCCGGTCACCAATATGAAAATGGCCATCCAGATGCTGACCATGTCCCTGGAGAAGGTGGCTGAGGGAGCCACCATCGGCGCTGCAGACGGGGGCACCGCCACCCCTCCCATTGCTATGGCCAAACTGAAGCAGTACCTGCAAATCCTCGGCGGAGAGTGCGATCGCGAGATCGATTTAATCAATAACTTGCTCGATCTACAGCGACTGGACGCCGGTATGCAGCCCTCTACGGTGGCGCAGGTGGCCCTCGGAAGCTGGCTAGCCGGCGTCATTCAGCCTTTCAAAGAGCGCATGGGCGATCGCCAGCAGGCGCTGCTATTTCAGCCCCTGACGCCCCTGCCCGCCTTTAAAACCGATGTAGCAGCGGTGCAGCGCGTGTTGACCGAGCTACTGGACAACGCCTGTAAATACACGCCTGTGGGAGGGGCGATCACCGTCACCGCGCGCATGGTAGACCATGCCCTGCAGCTACAGGTGATCAATTCCGGAGTCGAGATTCCGCCCCAGCACCTGCCCTATATCTTTGACAAGTTCTATCGGGTTCCCCGCAATGACCATTGGCAGAACGGCGGCACTGGCTTAGGCCTCGCCTTTGTCAAACGCCTAGTCTCTGACATAGGCGGTACGGTTCAGGTCCACAGCCATGGCGACAAAACTAGCTTCCGGCTGATGATTCCAGAGCTACCGGGTTAACTCACCGTCCACGTACGGGCAACGCGCCCCTCGATGGCCTGATTGAGCCAGGGGGTGTTCTGCGCCTGGGAAACTAGGGCTTCAGGGGTGGCCTGCCAGCGTTCGGTGGGGTTGAAGAGCACCAAGTTAGCTGGTTGCGCCACTGCCAGCTGCGGCAGGGCCAGTTGCAGGCAGCGGGCGGGGCCAATGCTGAGGGCATGCCATAGGGTGAGAGCGCTGAGCCGTCCGGGTTTGACCAGGTGCTGCCACAGCAGCGGCAGGGCTGTCTGCAGGCCAATTACCCCCGGCGGGGCTTCTGCAAACGGAACGGTTTTCTCTTCGTAGGTGTAGGGGCAATGTTCAATGGCGATCGCGTCGATGACTCCCGAGGCAACGCCCGCCACCAGAGCCTCTCGGTCCTCAGGGTTACCTAGGGGCGGGCGGACCCGCAGATTAGGGTCGTAGGTGCTGAGGTGGGTGGTATCTCGCAGCAGATGCAGCCAACTGGTGCTGGCGCTCACCGGCAGCCCTCGCTCCTTCGCTTCTGCCACCAGCGCTACCCCGCGAGCGGTGGATAGGTGCATCAGGTGAACGGGGGCTGGTATCGCTTCCAGGTGCTCCATCAGTCGCGCCAAGCCAGCAGCTTCCTCCGCTGCGGGGGTGCTCGCTAGGCCCAGGCGTAGGCTCGCCGCCCCCTCCCGAGCGGGCTGAGTGGCTTGGCAAAGGGATAGGGCTAACGGCTTACCGAGGGCCTGGCTGTAGTCCAGGGCCGGGTAGAGCAAGTCAAACGGCAGGTAGCCAGCGTTGGTGAAGCCGATGGCCCCCGCCGCCCCCAGTTCGGCCAGGTCGCTGAGCTGCTGCCCCGCCAGGTTCCGCGTCAGCCCGCCCCAAAAGCCGACGCTGAGCTCGGGGCAGGCTACCGTGAACCGAGACCGCAGCTGCTGCAGACCGGCAGCATGGTCCACCGCTGGTCGGGTGGTGGGCAGCAGATTGAGGTGGGTCACTCCACCGGCCAGCGCAGAGCGGGCCAGGGTGTCAATGGTTTCGCGGGTCTCAAAGCCGGGGTCGCTGGCGTGGCTGTAGCAGTCCACCAGCCCTGGCCCCAGCACCCCGGGGCGCTCTAAGGTAACCACCTCGGCGTCTAAATCCGGTAATTCCGTCAGCTCAGGCGCGATCGCCTGGATGCAGCCGCCTTGAATCAGCACATCGACCACGCCGTCCCGCTGTCCCGCTGGGTCAAGCAGTCGCACTTGCCGCAGCAGGTACGTCGAAGCTGTCTTTACCTCCGCCATGGCCTGTGGCTCCTAAAGAGCGCCCGCCGCCGTTTTATCCAGTACCCCGGCCCCTAAAAAGGTGGTGATATTGATGGACTGCAGCAGCGGTGAGCCGTCGGGACCGTTGGGATAGTCGATGACGCTGACGGCCCCGTTCCCCTGCTTGAAGGTCCAAAAGTGCTCGGGCCCTAGCCCTGATAGGTGACAAAGCAAAGACTTGTTGACGGCATCGTGGGCGACTACCAGCAGCACTTCGCCGGGGCGAGCCGAGGCCACGATGGTGTCCCAAGCAGCGATCGCCCGGTCCCACACCTGCTGCAGGGTTTCTCCTTCTGGCATCTGTACGGTTTCCGGCGCGTCTTTCCACTGCTGCAGTAGGCCGGGGTAGTTCTTTTCAATGTCGGGCTCTAGCTCCCCTTCCCACAGCCCATGGCCAATCTCCTGCAGGTCATCCATGGTGTCGAGGGTCACCCCCACATGGGGATTGAGGATAATCTCGGCGGTCTCCTTAGGGCGGGCCATGGAGCTACTGATGGCCCGGTCAATTTGAGCCCCTTTGAGAAATTCGGCGCATTGCTCCGCCTGCTGACGTCCGTTACTGTTCAGCGGAATGTCAATCTGGCCTTGAAAGCGCTTGTCCCGGTTCCAGTCCGTTTCACCGTGGCGCACCAGCAGCAGCCTCGGTCCGGTATGCCCTGAGCGGACGGGCGGATAGCTTTGCCCCAGGTGAGACACCGTATTGAGGGATTCCAGCTGGGCCTGGCTCCCTAAACCACCCGCTAGATTGAGAACGCTGATACCGCAGTTAGAGATGTAAAACCGGTTGTAGCCCTCTGGCCCCATGCCCAGAGCGGTTTGAACCAGTGCCCGGTTAATGCCGCTGTGGCCCACCACCAAAATTGTCTCCCCATCATGGTGGGGCAGCACCTGCTGCCAAAACTGCCGGGCCTGCTGGTACAGCGATCGCACTGGGTAATGCTCGATATCGCCCTCGGGTGATGGGATGTCCATGCGCAGGTCTTCGGGGTGAGTCCTCCACAGCTGATAGTCTTCGGGGAACTGCTGGGCCACTTCGTCGAAGGTCAGCCGCTCCCAGGCAGGCAGGTTCACCTCCAGCAACAGAGGGCTGCTTTGAAGGGAGGGCTGGTCGGGGAGGATTTCTAAAATCAGCTCGGCTGTGGCTTTGGCCCGACGCAAGGGACTGCTGTACACCTGCTGCACCGGCAAATCGGCGATCGCGCTACCCACCTGTCGGGCCGCGATGCGCCCGGCCTCAGTCAACACTGAGTCGTCGCAGTGACCCTGGACACGGCGCTGGGTGTTGAACGTGCTTTCTCCGTGGCGGACCAGAATGATGCGAGTTGCCAAGGGTAATCCTCCTAACCGAGTAGGTGAGAGCGACGCCGCGCTTTTCAAGACAACGCAATATTACCCTGTCTTGCGGCCTATCTACGCCACCCCTTTCCTATTGATGCGATAATGCCTTCAAGACAAGGGCAGGCAACGCCCCCGCAACGGAGAGCACCACAATTTAGCATGTCCATGAGGCGAATCGTTTTAGCCGGATTAACCCTGCTTGTCGTTGTGCTTTCGGTGGGACCAGCGCTGTTTGGTTCCTTGCAGCAGCAGCAGATTGCGGGGCGATTAGAGCTCAACCAGGCCAATTTAATGCTGCAGGCCCAAGAGCTGTCCATGGGGGCGGAGTCGGACTCGATGGCTCAACTGCGGCAAGCGCTCATGGGGGAGTCTTTAGAAGGGCCGATTGAGGCCTACCAGTCCGTGCGCGACCAGACCGCCCGCCAGCTTCAGCCTGGGGATTTGTCGCCAGAGGCGTCTTCTCAGCCCACCCTGTCCCCCGCCGATCCGGCCATTACCCAAGACTTTTTGGATCAGGTTGATCTGCGCCTCGGCATCCTCCAGGCTGAGGCCGGTAACCTAGCCCAAGCTCAAGAGCGCTGGCAGGGCATTGCCGCTAGCGCTGACGCCGATCCAAGCCAGGTCCAAATAGCTCAGGTGCTGCTGGGGTTGTGGAGCGATGCCCCCACCATCCTTCCAGATGCAGAGCCGCAGATTCAGCGATCGCTGCAGGGCTGGTTTCAAATTCAGGCCCTAGAGCAGCTTTACGAGCTGCAGCAGCGCCGCGACGCCCTCCAGCAACTAGACGCGACAACCCAGACCCTTGCCCAGCAGTCGGCTACCAAGCTGGGGCTGTTGGGCTTAGGGCCCGCGCTGGGAGGGGTAGTTGGGGTCGGGCTACTGGTATTTCTCGGTATCCAGCGCCTCGCTAAGGGTAAAGGGGCGCTGCTGGCCCAGGTCAATGGGCAGGGCTGGGCGACTCCCTGGAATTGGGAAGTAACCTGGCAGGTGCTGATTGTCGGCTTTTTCTTCGTGGGTCAAATCGTGCTGCCGCTGGTGCTGCTGCTGGCGCGGGGGCTGGTTCTGGGCCCTCTGCTTGGCAGCGCTAGTAGTGGCCGTGTGGCCGCTGCCTCAACTTTAGTGGCCTATCTACTGCTAGCGGCCTCATCCTTGGCGGTGCTCTACGTCTCCATCAAGCCCTATCTCTCTTCAGAAGCGCCGCTGCAGGAATCGGACCTATTCAAGTTTCGAGTGACCTCCCGCTGGCCCTTGTGGGGGTTGGGAGGGTACTTTGCTGCCGTTCCCCTAGTGATTGGGGTTTCAGTGATTAACCAGCAGCTTTGGCAAGGCCGGGGCGGCAGTAATCCGCTGCTGCAGATAGTCTTGGATGAAACCGACCCAGTGGCCCTAGGGCTATTTTTCTTCACGGCGGCGGTCGCGGCCCCGGTGTTTGAGGAAATTCTGTTTCGGGGCTTTTTGCTGCCGTCTTTGACCCGCTACATGGCTGTGTGGCCGGCGATCGCCCTTAGCGCTTTTATTTTTGCGGCAGCGCACCTCAGCGTCTCAGAGATCTTGCCGCTGATGGTGCTGGGCATTGTGCTGGGATTTGTCTACACGCGATCGCGCAGCTTGCTGGCACCGATGCTGGTCCATAGCCTTTGGAACAGCGCCACAATGCTGGGTCTATTTATCTTGGGTAGCGTCGAGTAGGAGCACGGCTCAGGATAGCCCTACGGCATAGGTGCCCCTACGCCATAATGGAGGAGCTTAACCTCACCATCTGCTCCCATGCGCGACTTCCTCAAGTACGTCCTCGCTAGCTTCGTCAGCCTGCTCCTATTTGGGGCGTTGGGGGTTGGGGCATTGACCCTGGGGCTGGTGTCCTTAGTGGCGCTGGGCTCCCGCACTTCAGAGCCAGAGATCAAGTCAGATTCGGTGCTGGTGGTTGACCTCTCTACGCCGATCACCGATGCCCCCCCCAGCTTTTCCTTCTCGCGATTGGTAGACGAAGGGGCCCTGGGACAGGCCCCCCGTAGTCTGTCGCTGCGGGAAGCCATTGGCGCCATCGATGCCGCCAGTACGGACGAGCGGATTACGGGGCTGTACATTACCGACAGCCGTGCGGGGGAGCGGCCCGGGCTCACCCTGTCGCGGGAGCTGCGGCAGGCGCTGGAGCGCTTTAAGGCCGAGGACAAGCCCATTTTTGCCTATGGCAGCGGCTGGGACGAGCGGGCTTTTTATCTCGCTTCAGTGGCAGATACGCTAATTCTCAACCCCAATGGCCTGCTGGAATTTAACGGCCTCAGTGTGGAGACTCCGTTTTTTGCGGGGGCGCTAGAGAAATTTGGGGTGGGGGTTTCCGCCATCCGCGCCGGGGACTACAAGTCGGCGGTGGAGCCCTTTGTGCGCAGTAGCCGTAGCCCGGAGGAGGAAGCGCAGACCCAGGCCCTACTCGGCGACCTGTGGCAAGAGATGCTGACCGTTGCCAGCGAAAGTCGGGACCTGTCGCAGTCAGCCCTGGAGGAAATCACCAATCGTGACGCCCTGCTGCTGCCCGAAGCGGCGCTGGAGGCTGACCTAGTTGACCAGGTAGCCTACGCTGACGAAGTGCTACCGCAATTGCAGGAGCTGACGGGCGAAGATGAAGATGACCCCTCGTTTCGACAGATTTCGCTGCCGCTGTACGCCGACCGGGTTTTGCAGGAAAAGTGGGGCGGAGATGAAGCGGGCTCATTCAGCAGCCCCCACATCGCGGTGGTCTATGCCGAGGGCGGTATTGTCAGCGGCTCCGGCGGCACGGGCCAAATTGGCGGCGATCGCCTCTCTGCCCTACTGCGCAAGCTGCGGCTCGACGAAAACGTCAAGGCGGTGGTGCTGCGAATCAACAGCGCCGGCGGCTCGGCGGCGGCCTCAGACATCATTGCTCGGGAGGTGGCCCTCACCGCTGAGGAAAAGCCGGTGGTGGCCTCCATGGGGGCGATCGCCGCTTCGGGGGGCTACCTGATTGCCACCCACGCCGACACCATCTACGCCTCCCCTACCACCTTGACGGGGTCCATTGGCGTGTTTGGCCTCTTCCCCAACTTTCAGGAGCTGGCCAACGACAACGGGGTGACCTGGGATGTGGTGAAAACGTCACCCCTAGCGGACATCGGTACGGTGACCCGCCCGCCGTCGCCCCAGGAGGTGGCCATTGCCCAGCGGTTTGTGAACGGGGTGTATGACGACTTTTTGGCCCGCGTCAGCGAGTCGCGGCCCATCAGCCGCAGCGAGGTAGAGGCGGTGGCCGAAGGGCGGGTATGGTCCGGGCGCTCCGCTGCAGAAGTAGGCTTGGTGGATGAGCTGGGGGGACTGGAAGCGGCGATCGCCGAGGCAGCTGAGCGCGCTGACCTCGACCCATCGGCCCTGCGGGAGTATCCGGGCCGGGTGCGGCTTGAGGATGAACTGCGGGAAATTTTCAGCAGCCGTTCTCTCGATTTGACTCAGCACCTAGCTAGCCGGTTACCCAAAGCCCTGCGCCCCATCCAAGCAGAAGTGGAGCTGCTGCAGTCCCTAGACGATCCGGCCGGGGTCTACATGCGGCTCCCCCGTCACTACGAAATTCGCTGACCTAAAGCTTTATCTGCTCTCTAACCCCCCTTGATGTTTTGGGCCGCGTCCTAAGTTAATCTGGACTCTGGATTACCTATTGCGGTGGCTCTATCGCCTAGGAAAATGGGTTCAGCTAACCGCACAGCGATAGACAGGCGGCAGAGCGCGCAAATATCCTAACAAATCAGTAAATTTGCTATTGGAGGACTCGAAACCCTTGGAACGGACGTTTATTGCCATTAAGCCAGACGGTGTCCAGCGGGGCATTATCGGCGACATCATCAGCCGCTTTGAGGCCAAAGGCTTCACCCTAGTCGGGATGAAGATGCTCACCGCAAGCCGCGAGCTTGCAGAAAAGCACTACGGCGAGCACCAGGGCAAGCCCTTCTTTGACGGGCTGGTGAACTTCATCACCTCTGGCCCCGTGGTTGCCATGGTGTGGGAAGGGGAAGGCGTCATTGCCTCTGCCCGCAAACTGATCGGTGCGACCAAGCCCGCTGAGTCAGCCCCTGGTACTATTCGCGGTGATTTTGGTGTCACCATTGGCCGCAACATCATCCACGGCTCAGATGCCCCGGAAACCGCGCAAAAGGAGATTCAGCTCTGGTTCGGCGAGGGGGAGCTGTCTGACTGGGAACCCACCATGACCCCCTGGATCTACGAGTAGGGGCCGGTCAGCCGGTCGCTGAAGACAAGCTGCTTAGTCAGCAGGGGCCTCGGGGGATGAACCGCTCGGGGCCTCACCGTCTTCTGCCTTGCGCTTGGAAAAGCCCCAGGCAAATAAGGACGCAATTAGGGTAACCATCAGCCACTCGGGGGGCACCAGCTCAGGGTTGATGACCCGAATCAGCAGTCGCACCCCCACGAAGCCCACCGTGATGAAGCCTGCGTCTTCTAGGTAAACAAATTCGTCCAACCAGCGGATAAATAGGCCGGCCATAAATCGTAGGGTAATCACCCCAATGGTGCCGCCGATGATCACCACCTCGATATCTTTGGATAGGGCGATCGCCGTGGTGACGCTGTCGAGGGAAAAGGCGAGGTCTGTGACAGCAATCATGGGAATCGCCTGCCACAGGGCCGTAAACCGCGGCCCGTGGTGGGCGTCGTCGTCGCTGTCGTCAGAGGTGAAGTACTGAAAAACTAACCACAGCAGGTAGGCAGCCCCCAGCACCTCGAACTGCCAAAAGCGAATTACCCAAGTCGCCGTCAGAATCAGCGTCACTCTAAGGATGAAGGCAACCACCAAGCCCAAATTCAGGGCTTGTCGCTGCATGGTCTGACTGGATAGGCCCTGGGCGATCGCTGCCAGGGCGATGGCGTTGTCCGCCGAGAGTACTACCTCCAGCGCAATCAGCACTGGCAGCAACAGCAGAGCATCCACGCCGATGTTAGACGAATAGTTGAGCAGTTGATCTAGCATGGGGAAAAGGGAAACGACCTCAGCGGCGCTTTGTGCGGAGCACGGCAGGCTGCTTTTTCAGCTTAGCGCTTTCCGGTCATCCTAGCCGTTTCAGCCTGCCGTGCCCCCCCAATCCCCCCTCAAAATAATCCCCCTTCAAAATACGCTCCTTTGATTGGCATGTCCCCTGAATTCACTCAGCAACTCCAGCAGTTCTACCGCCGCTATCCCGGCGGCAGCGTCACGGCAGAACTCGTAACTATTCATGGGGATGCTTACGTCGTTCGGGCGATCGCCCAAGCCGGAGCCCTGGTACTGGCAACCGCGATGGCTGCCGATGCAACCTTGGAAGCGGCGGAGGACCAGGCCAAAACGCGACTGCTCGCCTGCCTCTCTATAGGTGATCGTGCTCCTGAGGAAGACGCTGGCCCTGTAGGCTTGATGAACTTGCCGGAGCCGCCTATACCTATATCAACATCGCTAGTATCAACGTCACTAGCGACAGCGCCGACCACTGCCCCGCCGCTAGAAAAGCCCGTTGAAGCGAAGAAGTCTATTGAAGCACCCACCACTTCGCTTACCCAAGATGTCGCTATTCCAGGGCTGGATGGCGCAACGCCATTGCCCGTGGCACCACCCCCAACGGCAGCAGAACCTCCGCCAGAACCGCCTGCTCCGCCGCGGCTGCGACCTGTCAGCTCGTCCCCTTCTGATGAGGCGCTAGGGGCCACGATCACCCCCAAAGATCTCTCCGACATCCTGGTGAGAACCAGCGTTGAGCTAAAGCGGCTCGGCTGGCAGGAGGAGGACGGCCGCAAGCACCTGCAGGAGACCTACGGTAAGCGATCGCGGCAGCACCTCACCGATGCAGAGCTGGTGGACTTTCTGCATTACTTAGAGCAGCAGCCCACCCCCAACTCAGCTAATTCATAGGTCAGGTTTACTCTCCTGCCTGATGGGAGCTAGCCCAGGGCGATCACCCTAGGTGAAGCTGCTAAGCCACCGGCTCAGGTCGGCTACCTGCAGCGTGCTTGTCAATGACGGTATCAATCAGACCGTAGCCCACCGCCTCTTCTGCAGACATGAAGAAGTCCCGCTCGGTGTCTTCCTCGATTTTCTCGAGGGGCTGGCCCGTATGCTCCGCGAGCCAGTGGTTGAGCTGCTGCTTGTGGTAGAGGATTTCTTTGGCCTGAATTTCAATATCTGCCGCTTGGCCCTGGGCCCCTCCCAACGGCTGGTGAATCATGATTCGGGAGTTAGGTAGGCTCATCCGCTTACCCTTAGCCCCAGCGCTGAGCAGAAAAGCCCCCATGCTTGCCGCTAGCCCCACGCAGATGGTGCAGACATTGGGGCGGATGTGGTTCATGGTGTCGAAAATACCCAACCCGGCGAGGACAGACCCGCCAGGGGAATTGATGTAGAGGTAGATGTCTTTTTCAGGGTCCTCAGCTTCGAGGAAGAGCATCTGGGCCACAATCAAATTCGCCAGATCAGAATCAACCTGCTGGCCTAGAAAAACAATCCGCTCACGCAGTAAGCGAGAGTAGATGTCAAACGCGCGTTCACCGCGTCCAGACTGCTCAATAACGGTGGGAATCATGCCGGCTCCATGCAAACGGTTTTCTCCAATTTTACCGAAATTGCCACCGGTCGGAAGTTGTGATCACCGCCCAGCGCTAGTGGGGAGGCTCGCGCCCTACGGTTGTGGCGTATCCTTAGAGCGGGCAGGCTCTGTTTGCAGTGATTCTACCCGGCGCAGCAAGTGCTGGATCTTCATGCGGGGAATGTAGGGCCACCCCCCTTGCGACTCGATATCTCGTAGGAGCCGGTAGAGCCGCTGGCGATTGGTCGGGAAGGCGTCCTGAAACAGACCGTCCCGAATGTCCTTATGACAGGCTTCCAAGGTTCTCAACAGAGCAAGCAGCTCCAAGATGTCGCCTTTACGATCCTGGGCCATTGACTGCGCCATGTCGACAATCGAGTTCAGTTCGGCTTTTGCCGTTTCTAATCGATTTGCATCGAGGGAGGGGTCGCCATTCTCTTGGGCCATAGTTAAACTTAACCGTCCTTACCGTCAATGAATGTGAACTAGGAGAGCAACGTCCTGTAAAATAATGGGGACATTCAATTGGGCTATCCCAAAAGTCATTTGGATTGGAACTGCATCCAAGCAGGCTGTCGTAGCTTGGGGCGCCCCACTCCATCAAAACATAGTTCCTGTTCGCTCCGTCTATATTTTGAAGGAGCGACCACATTGATGAAGATTACGTTAATGCGGGTCGGTTAATACTGGATGATTGCTAAGGATCTTTAGCACAACATCAGGGGAACGAACATTAGTAGTAGGGTATTTGAGGTTAAGTATGAGGTATCGTGCCGTAGTTACTGTGCTTTTAGCGCTGTGCGTTGGGCTACTGACAGCCTGCAGTGACGGAAATTCAACAGATGGTCCATTGACCTATGACGACATCCGAAACACGGGGTTGGCCAACAGCTGCCCCAAGCTCTCGGAGACCAGCCGCGGCGCGATCGCGCTTGAGTCCGGCGTAGACTACACCATTCAAGAGCTGTGCCTAGAGCCGACGGCTTTCTACATCAAAGAGGAGCCCATTAGCCGCCGTCAGGAGGCTGAGTTCGTTGCCGGAAAGTCGCTCACCCGCTACACCTCTACCCTAGACCAGGTGAATGGCGATCTAGTCCTGGGTGAGGGCGGCAAGCTCACCTTCTTGGAGAAAGACGGCTTCGACTTCCAAGCCATCACGGTTCTCTTGCCCGGCGGTGAGCAAATTCCTTTCCTATTTACGATTAAGGGGCTAACCGCAGAGGCGTCTGTTGGGCCAGAGGGCATCAACACCTCCACGGACTTTGAAGGCTCCTATAAGGTCCCGTCCTATCGCACCTCCAACTTCCTCGATCCGAAAGGGCGCGGCCTAGCCACGGGGTATGACAATGCCGTTGCCCTGCCAGCCAAGGGCGATAGCGAAGAGCTCGTCAAAGAGAACGTCAAGCGCTTTGACCTCGGCAACGGAACCATCTCTCTACAGGTTTCCAAGGTAGACAGCCGTACCGGAGAGATTGCCGGTGTATTTGAGAGCGACCAGCCTTCTGACACAGACATGGGTGCCGATGAGCCCTCTGAAGTGAAAATTCAGGGCGTGTTCTACGGTCGAGTCGAAGCGGCCTAGCTCGCCTCCAGTACTGAAAACGACCGATTCATTCAAAACCCGAAGGGCCCATGCCCCTCGGGTTTTGGATGAATGTATGGTTTTAGCCTACGAGGCGAGGACCAATGCAGCTCTCGCCCGCACGGCGAGGACCTCATCCTCTGCCACCGCTTGACTGAGGCGATCGCTTACTGCTGGCTGCCACTCCGTTGGAGCGACGGGTAAGAGAGTCTGCAGGCCAGCCACAGCAGCATAGCGCACCACCCACTCATCGTCGGTTAAGGCGGCTAGAAGAGCATCGCGGGCCTGCTGCTGCTGCTGTTGCCGAGTCGCCTCCGGCAGCAGTTCCCAGCGAATATAGCCGAGGCCGCGAGCTGCT
>JBCCAG010000915.1:0-1671 GCA_039814955.1 Cyanobacteria bacterium P01_A01_bin.135 | reverse complement strand
ATAGAGGAGATTAGGGTGAGGGGTCCCACCCCCTAACGGTTTTTTAACAAAACTTAACAAAAGGCTTGGCGGCGATCTATCGATGTAGTAGCGATGTCTATAGGGCGCTAGGGGGGCGAAGTGACGGCAGCAGCGGTCGGAGTGCTGCGGCCCATCAACAGGTAGGTGGTCATCGTACCCTTGCCTTTCACAGGCACATTAGGCCGAGGGCGAAACCAGTAGCGGTGCCGAAGTCGCTCGTAGGTAGCCTCGCTGACCTGAATCGTATCCACTAAGCCATGAGATTCCATACGACTTGCGATGTTTACCGTATCACCCCACAGGTCATAAATGAACTTCTTGGTGCCAATCACCCCGGCTGTCACGGGCCCTGTATTGATGCCAATTCGGATTTCTACCTGCTCTCCGGTGACGCGGTTGAAACGCTTAACCTCCTGAATCATCGACAGCGCTAGCTCCGCGATCGCCTCAGCGTGGTCAGGGCGCTGCATAGGCAATCCCCCAACCGCCATGTAAGAATCGCCAATGGTCTTGATTTTCTCCAGGCGGTATTTTTCCGTTAGCTGATCAAAGGCTGAGAAGATCTGGTTAAGCAGGACTACCAGCTCCTGGGGCGATTTCGCTTCTGCCAACTGGGTAAAGTTTACGAGGTCAGCAAACAGCACCGTTGCATCGGCAAAGCCATCGGCAATCTCCCGCTGCCCCGACTTCAGCCGGGCCGCAATGGGGGGCGGCAAAATATTTAGTAAAAGCTGCTCCGACTTGCGCCGCTCTTCGTCGAGCTCGTGGTTAGCTCGCCTCAGGGCGGCCGTGCGCTGCCGCACCCGCTGTTCTAGCTCTTGGGAAATTTGGCCGAGTCGCCCCACCACCAGCATCAGCCCCACCACCGCTAACCCAAACAGGCTCGCCAGCATGATGCTGGTGCTCTGAATCCGCTGGCGAGCTTGCTGAGAAAACTCTGCCAAGGGTGTGATAATTTCCAGCACCCCCCGCACATCCCCCGCCTGCCAACCTTTGCGGGGGCTATCGGGGTGGCTATTATGGCAGCCCACGCAGCTTGGCTGCAGGGTGTCGGCCACCGCGTAGCGAATAGAAGGGACACCATCCACCGTTTCAAAGGCGAAAAAGGGCTGCCCCGGGGCTTGGGTAAGGGTATCCAACGCCGTCCGCTCAAACTGATCGTGAGGACCCCCGTCGGTGCGCCAAGGAAAGGGCAAGTCGCTGTAGAGCCGCACGGTAGTCACGTCGGTTTCCGTCGTCAGCCGGTGGCCGAGATCGATGAGGAAGGTGGCCGGTACCGGAATGGACTGGGGCCTAGCCAAAGGGTCGTGATAGATCTCGACGCCGTCTACCGCGCTCAGGGAGCCAACAATGCGATCGCTGTAGAAGCCGCGGGCCTCTTTCAGGGCCTGCACGTACAGGCGAGAGTTTTGGATGGCCTGGGATTCGACCAAGCTTTGGGACAGGCGGGCCGTATTCCACAAGGCAGCCACCGTACCCGCCACCATCAGCAGGGTGAGCAGCAAAACCGTCCGGCGATACAGCAGTCGCCTAATCGCGCGCAGGGGAATTCGGCGTAAGCTAGCTAAAGGCATGGCTCGATGTACCGCTGGTTGCAGCAGCCTAGATAAATCGTTCGCTATGGATAACAGACCGCGAGCCAAGAAGCCT
>JBCCAG010000112.1:0-8434 GCA_039814955.1 Cyanobacteria bacterium P01_A01_bin.135 | reverse complement strand
TCGAGCTGCTGGCGGTTGGCCTGCAGGCCTTCGTAGTCCACCAGGCCTTTGCTGTCCACGTAGGTATCCAGAATCTGGGCGTACTCGTCGAGCTGGTAAGGTTCACTGACATCGGAGCTAGTGACGGTTGAGCGAGACTGCTGTATCGGCAGGGCGGAGCAGCCGAGCAGCATCAGCGGCAGGATAAGGGCGGGAAGTTTGGTACGAATCATGGGATTATGCAGCGAGTGAAGTGATTCTATTAGCCCATCTGAAGCTGAATTAGGGCTGAGGAGAAGCTAAGACTTAATTTTTTGCCCCTTTGCTTCGGCTAGTTGAGGCAGTGAGCTGAGGCGGTGTGGAGCCAAGGGGCGGTAAAAGCGCCAAACTAAAGCGCTAAAGAATCAAGGCTTCCATGGCCACCTGCAGCTTCTGGGTCAGGTCGGCCACCGCCTGGCGGCGATTTTCTCGATAGGCCTCCCGCCACTGGCTTATCGGCAGCGGCTCCCCTACGGTAATGGTCACCGTGCGATCGCCCAGGTAGCGCCGCTTAGCCCGCCTGCCGCAGATCTGGTTGACGATTTTCCACATCAGCAGGGTGGTGTCGGCGTAGCGGTCGATGGTGCGGGCCTCAGCTACGTAGCGGCCCGTGACGCTCACTAGGCTCTCCACCAGGCGCATGTGCCAAATCCGCAGGTCCGCCTCTTCCGCCACCAGGTTATTCAGCCCCTGCTCCAGGGGAGAGGCTTTCACCTCATCGCGGTAGATGCGGTCCCAGCCCGCCTGCTCTACCCGGCGGCAGCGATCGCTCAAGCTGCCCTTAGCAGTAATCCCAAAGGACTCTTCAGCCACCGTTAGGGCGGTATCCAACAGTCGCTTCAGGCGGGCCGCAAACTCGCTGTTGGTCTGGGTCGTAGCTTCTGGGGTGGCCGCGTCGTCTAAAGATGGCAGCCGGTAGCCGTAGTAGGTCTGGTAAAAGGTCTCCACTTGGGTGAGTAGGTGCTTGCCTAAGCGCAGCAGCCGCTGGTACAGCAGGGCGTCCTCTTCCGGGGTGGGGGGCTGGCCGTCCTGCAGGGTCGGCTGCTTCGGGGCAGATAAACCGCTGTCGGCTTCTAGCTGCGCCAGCCGCTCTACCAAAGCGCCCCAGGGCTCAGTGACGAAATGGTACTGCACCCCCAAGGGCACAATCAGTACTGCCTCATCTCGGTCTGCTTTATCCAGGGCATCCATGCACCAGAAGCCGAACTGGGCAATGCCCGGCTCAATGGGGCTCACCAGCTCGTTGTGGCCGTTGGTAGCCCCTTCCGGGGCGATCGCCACCGGAAATTCACCGGTGGCAAACAGTTCGCGGATGGAGCGCAGGCCCTGGCTATCGAGGGTGCCGCGGCGGATAGGAGTGCCGCCGAGTCGCGAAAAGAGCCAGCCGGTCCAGCGCCCGGCCCACAGCGGAATGCCCCGCTCGTAGACGAAGTGGGTGTGGAGAGGGCGCGACAGGGGAATTTGGGCCTCGGCTGCCGCCTGGGGCAGCTTGTTCCACAGGGCGTGGGCGATGCAGGGCGGGTCATCCACCGTAGGGTGGCGAAAGGCGAGCAAAAACCGCGCCTTGTCCGTCTCAAAATCCTGGTAGAGCTGGGCCAGCGCCTTGCCGTTCACCAGCTCAACCTCCACAATCCGCAGCTGCTGACGCAGCCAGATGGGGATGATGCGGGCGCTCAACCAGCGCACTGCCGGAGTGTAGCGCGGGGGAATGAACGCCAGGGTCGGCTTAGCGCGGGTAATGATATGTGGCATAGTTTTGTGGCAATAACGCTACTGCAGCACCTCCTCAAGCCGATGCTGTTCCCACAGTTGCCGGTACAGTCCCGCCTGTTGGAGCAGCGCCTCGTGGGACCCTGACTGCACAATCCTACCCTCATCCATGACAAAAATCCGGTCCGTGGTGGCCGCTGCGGCCATCTGGTGGGTAATGAAGATCACCGTCTTTTGAGCGGTGCCTCCTGAAAGGTTCTCCAAAATAGCGGCGGCGGTGCGGCTATCTACGCTGGAAAGGGCATCGTCCAGAATCAAGATGGGCGCGTCCACCAGTAGGGCCCGGGCCAGGGCGGTGCGCTGCCGCTGCCCACCAGAGAGGGTAATGCCCCGCTCCCCTACCAGGGTGTCGTATTGCTTGGGGAAGTTGAGAATTTCGCTGTGGATTTGGGCCTGCTTAGCGGCTACCTCCACCTCTGACTGCTCAGCTACCGGGTCCCCATAGCGGATATTGTTGCGGATGCTGGTGCTGAACAAAAAGCTATCTTGAGGCACATAGGCGATCGCCGCCCGCAGGTCACTGATCCGCAGGGTGGTGATGTCTTGGCCATCGACAAACAGCTGCCCTGGAGAGATATCCAGTAGGTAGGGCAGGGTGTTCGCCAAAGTGGATTTTCCGGAGCCGATGGGGCCCACCACCGCCACCGTCTCCCCCGGCGCGATGGTGAAGTTTACCCCCTCTAAGGCGGGCTCCTCGGCGCCTGGGTAGCGGTAGGTGAGCTGCCGGGCCTCCAGCTTCCCCTGCACCTGTTCTCGTGGAAGGGGCTGGGCCGCCTCGTCGTCAGCAATACTGGGCTGCACCGTCAAAATCTCCTGCAGGCGGGCAATGCTCACCTCCCCCCGCTGGTAAGCAGTAATGGTAAAGCCCAGCAGCGCCGTGGGAAACACCAGCCGCTCCACATACAGCAGCAGGGCCACAAAGTCCCCTACGCTCAGGGCTCCGCTAGCGATCGCCCCCGCCCCCAGGGCCAAAATCACCAGCAAGCTAACGCTGGCTAGGCCACTCAGCAGCGGAAACAGGGTGTTGCGGGTGCGCCCGAGCTGTAGGTTAGCGGCAAACAACTGCTGGCTGAGGTCCCGAAAGGCGCGGCGCTCGTTCTCCTCTTGGCTAGAGATTTTGATCAGCGCCATGCCGCTCATATCTTCTTGAATCAGGTCGCTGATGTTGGCGTCTTTTTGCTGTACCACCTGCTGCTCATCTCGCAGGCGCTCGCTGAACAGACTGACCATAAACAGCATGATTGGATAGACCACCAGGGCCGCTAGGGTGAGCCGGACGCTGATGCTGACCATAAAGGGCAGAGTAACGGCGTAGGCGAAGACGGTGTTGGCGAGGCTGAGCACCGCAAAGCCCACCAGGCGGCGAATGTTGTCCACATCGCTAGTGGCGCGGCTGATGATTTCCCCAGGTTTTACCCGCTGAAAGTAGGCAGGCTCTAGGGTGAGCAAATGCCGGAAAATGCGCTGCTTGAGATCAAATTCCACCTGCCGCCCGACGCCAAAAATCAGCGTCCGCGACACCATGCGCACCACCCACATCCCCGTGGCCAACACAATGACAATGACGGCTGCCCGTAGAATCTGGTCAAAGCTAAAGGTGATCTCCAGCTTGTCAATGGCGTTGCGGATAATCTGGGGAATGTAGGCACCGATGCCGTTGACCACGAGCAGCGCCGCTACCCCCAGTGCCGTTTTATGCCAGTAGGGGCGAACGTAGGAGCCAAGGGTGCTGAGGGTAGATTGGGCCATGGGGAAGAGGGGCGGGAGAGGGGCGGACAGGCGAGCAAAAATAACGCTACACCTCGGCTTTACCCCCCTTAATCAAGGGGGAAACCACGTTCTCCCCTATGTCCAAAGGACGCGCTAAGGCCTGGCGAAGCTTGATCTTCGCTCAAAAAGCAAGGGGGAGTTAGAGGGGGTCCTCCGAGACGCTAAACAAGTTAAGTAGCTATGGCTACAGCTCACTCCCATGGTACTGCCCTCTAAGCGTCAATGGGCGCGTACAGCCAGCCCCGCAGGAAGTAGTACACCGAGGCCAAATACTCTTCCACCACGTCGCTAGAGAGCTTCAGGGCTTCTGCCGTGGGCAGCAGGTCTCCCAAGCGCATCAGCAAATCATCCCCGCCGGTTTGGAAGCCGTAGAAGTCTGTGGGGGCTGGAATCACATTGCTCCTGACGATGCCCAGGCGGTCAGCAAAGGTAGAGCGGCCTCGCCGCACCCGGTTAGCGGGGGCCACCAGCAGCATGGTGTATCCCGTTTCTTGGTAGCCGCGCTCCGCTAAAATAGTCGCTACTCCGCCGGCGCTAGTGCGCATATCCACACCGCCGGTTTCGATAACTACTTGGTCAGGCGGCACGCCAAACGCCCCCAAAATCCGGGTGATGTCCTGCCGCAGCTCTTCATTACTATCAACAATTTGAGGACCGGGGCTGACGATGACGAGCGGGATGGCCCCAAACGCCCGCTGCTCTTGGTAAAGCTCTCCCGCATACTGCAGCCGGCTAACAAAGCTATTGCCAAAGCCATTGTCTGGGTTGTTGAGCTGGGTTCCGCCGCGATAGGCCGGGTCGGAAGGGCTAGAGCCGTCGCCCAAAACCACAATTACATCGGCGGCGCGGCCCTGGTCATTGAGCGCCGCCAGCTGCTCAGCGGTATCTTGGGTGCGTCCCACCAGCCAGTAGGCCACCAGCGGCGTACTGAAAATCCACAGCACAGCCAGGGCCCAGGCCACCAGATTTGAGTCCATGGCTTTGAGGCCCTTGCGCAGGGCGATCGCCAGCAGCAATATCGACAGCCCCAGTGGCTTGAACGGGAAGGAAAGCACAGTCCATAGCGGACCCACTAGCCGGTCGTTGGGGTCTTGGAAGGCGACCACCGCCAAAGCCACGAGCGCTAACCCGCCCAGAATGGTGAGGTAGTTGCCGGGAATCAGCTCCCGGATGAGGTACCAAAATAGCCAGACAAATAGGGCTAGTAGCAGAATGCGGGTTAACAGTTCAGGCATAGTAAAAAGCTCTCTACCGGCAAGCGCGCGTCACGTTACGCCTGTGGGGTCAGCAATACCACCAGGGCGATCGCTAATCCACAAAGTATGCTGATGACCGAGCTGCTGCGCTGCATGAAGCAGCAGAATTTACAGGTCAATCAAGCAATACGATAGCGCTTAATTCGCCTTTGGTGAAATAGGGGTACCACCTTTTCCATAAAAATTGTGCGGCTTCTGACTTAGAGCCTGACCTAGAGCCCAACTTGGCGATTAACAGCGGCAGGCTGAAATGGCTCCAGCTTTGCCCTAAAGCTAGCTCCACCAGCCCTATGGGAGCTGCCTAAGCTGGACAAACGCCACCCTAATCTGCCAGGACACCGTCTGATGAGTTAGCCCCTGCAGGGCGCGGCAAACTTCCGCCACCGCCTCAGGCGACAGGTGCGGCTGGAGGCGATCGCGGTAGCTGCCTGCCCCCTCACCGGTCCAGCGGTGGATGAGGTCGGGAGAAAGGTACAGCGTCAAGGACAGCGCTTCTGTATCTATCTGAGCGGTGAGGGGCGAGGCCTGCAGCAAATAGGTCAACTGGTGAAGCCCCCAGGTCTTGGGGTCGGCCTGGTAGGCGGTGTCTTCCGCTACCGTCAGCGCTTGATGCAGCTCGGGCGATAGGGTGAGCAGAGTAGAGATGCGCTGGGCGTCCTGGGGCAGGCTTTCTGCTAGGGCAATGGCGGTCTTTGGTGCAGCAACGGCTGCCAGCGCTTCTAACGTCGCCGTTCTATCTACGGCGTTGAGCAGCAGGTTGCGGGCCACAATGCCGTCAAATTCAACGTCAGCGGAGCTTGCCCCTAGTTGCTCCAGGGCAGGGAGAACCAGGGGATGCCGCAGGGCGGGCAGCGCCGCCTTATCGAGCCCGGTGCCAGCCCACTGCACCCGGGCCGCGATCGCCGCTTGCTCTGCCGGTGTGGCCGCCGCGTAGACGCCTCCCTCAGGCACCCGGCGCACTGCCTCCCACAGCAGCAGGTCGTGAGCATTGGCGACCAGCAGCACCTGGTGGCGCTGGGGTTGCAGTATGTCGAATAGGCGATCGCGTACGTGAGCTAAGTGCTGGCTGGTTTGGGAAAGGGAGCGCTGCAGCCAGCGGTCGGCGGCGGTATCCTCAGGGCTGAGGGTGAAGATTTCTGGAAGCGATTCTGAAGCGATCGCTGAGATTTGGGCTTCCCGCCGTCGCTGCACCTGCTGGGCAATCTCTCCCTCATAGCCCTGGGCCGAGGGCTGGTAAAACACCTGACCCTGGAGCCCGTCGGGCAAGTACTGCTGGGCGACCCAATGGTCTTGGTAGGCGTGGGGGTAACGGTACTGCTGGCCGTGACCCAGATCGGCGTCACGGTTGGGGTCCTGAAGGTGGGGCGGCACCTCGGCCCGCTCCCGCTCCACGGCGGCCAAGGCGTCAAAAAAGCCCATGGCGCTATTGGATTTGGGGGCGGTAGCCAAGTACAGGGTTGCTTGGGCCAAGGGGTAGCGGCCCTCGGGCATCCCCACCCGGTCAAAGGCCTGGGCGCAGGCGGTGACGACGCCCACAGCATTGGGGTCCGCCAACCCCACATCCTCGCTGGCCAGAATCACCAGGCGACGAAACAAAAAGCGCGGGTCTTCCCCGGCGTACACCATACGGGCCAGCCAATACAGGGCTGCATCGGGGTCGGAGCCCCGGACGCTTTTAATAAAAGCGCTGATGGTGTCGAAGTGAGCGTCCCCCTCTTTGTCGTACAGCACGGCCCGCTGCTGAATGGAGTCCTCTGCCACTGCTAAAGTGATGTGGATAGTGCCCTCAATCGGGGGAGTCGTCTCTATCGCTAGCTCCAGGGCGTTGAGCAGGGTGCGGGCGTCGCCGCTGGCCACGCTCACTAAGTGTTCTAGAGCCTCCGGGTCGATATGAATGGAGCGATCGCCGTAGCCCCGCTCTGTATCCTTTAGCGCCTGATGCACGACTTGCCGCAGGTCTTCTTCCTCCAGGGGCAGCAGCCGAAACAGCCGCGAGCGGCTCACCAGGGCTTTATTCACCTCAAAGTAAGGGTTCTCGGTGGTGGCCCCGATCAGGACAATCGTGCCGTTCTCCACCCAGGGCAGCAGAGCGTCCTGCTGGGCCTTGTTAAAGCGGTGCACCTCATCCACAAACAAAATAGTGCGCTGCCCCTGCTGACCTCGCTGCTCTTGAGCGGTGGCGATCGCGGCCCGAATCTCCTTCACTCCGGCCAGCACCGCATTCACTGAAATGAAATGCGATCGCGTGGTGTTGGCAATGATACGGGCGAGGGTGGTCTTGCCGGTGCCCGGCGGGCCATAGAACAGCAGGGAGGAGAGCTGATCGGCTTGGATGGCCCGGCGCAGCAGCCGTCCGGGGCCAATGATATGCTGCTGTCCCACAAATTCATCTAGGGTGCGGGGCCGCAGCCGCGCCGCCAGCGGGGCGTCAGTTCGCTCTAGGCGCTGGCGGTGGCTGTCAAACAGGTCCATTGATTTAGCTGAGGCGTAGGCCCGACCGGCTTACGGCGTGGTGTAGCCGCTAGGAAGCCGCTCCGGCAGGGGCTGGCCCTCGCGGATGCCGGTGTTAGAAAACAAATCGCGGCAGGGACGACGGGAAATATTGAGCTGGTCGTAGGCCCGCCCTTGAGAAGTCACCAGCGTACCGGCGCTGCTCTGCTGCAGGCGCGGCGTATTGGCCCCCGTCTCCGCAATCCAGCCTTCCCCTGTGCCCGATTCCTGCTCCCGCAGCGGTGGGTAGGCCAAAAGCTGTCGCCAATAGCGGCGCTGCTCGGTGTTGTACAGCACCCGCCGTCCCAGCACAATGCTGTCCCCGGCGGCGATGCCGTTAAAGGTCTCATCGATGCCCGCCCCTTCTCGGACGCTGAGGACGTTGACGCTGTCGTCGGGCAGCGCCACGGCGCAGCTGCCTACGGTGAGTGGTTGCCTTGTCTCCTCACGAGGCCGCTCAGAGCTTTCATCGCACTCTTCCAGAGATGAAGCCTGGGCAAAGCCAAACACCCCTTCGCTGGTAATCTGCACCCAGCCGCGGGATGAAAACCGGGGGTCTAAGGAGAGCCTGCGCCCAGACGGGATGATTTGGGCCACGATGCGGCTGTCCTGGCGGGGCTGATCATAGATGACCACTGGCCTAGCAGACTGGGCGCAAGTATCACCCCTCGACTGGGCCAGGGCAGGGGGCGCTGCGAGGCTATAGAGGCCGCCACCTATGGCGGACAGCGTGGATAGCAGGGCAATGAATCTTTTCATGGAGGCAGATGATGGTACGTAGGGGCAACGAAGGGATATTTGCCCCTACTGTACTGGTTATTTTTGCCGATTCGTCATTATCTTTTGGGCCCCGTCGACAATTTCGCGAGCCAGGGTGGGGTACTCTTCCACGGGGGCCTGGCGCAGTTGCGCGATCGCCCCATCTAGCTTCGCGGTTGCCTCCGAGGCGGCTGGGGGCTCCGTTGACGCAGTTGCCGCTCCTGATGGGCCGGTGGCGCTGGTAGAGCTGCCCATGGTCTCCCAGGTTTGAATTACCTGCTGCGCCGCCTGCTCCATCGTCTCGACATTTTGCGGGTCACTGCCGCTACCGTCGGGGCTGAGGGTGGCGAGTTCAAGCTGGCGAGCCTGGT
>JBCCAG010000747.1:0-2387 GCA_039814955.1 Cyanobacteria bacterium P01_A01_bin.135 | reverse complement strand
GTATTCGACAAGCTAGAGGCGGATTTGGCCAAAGGGGTAATGTCCCTGCCCGCCAGCAAAGGCTTTGAAATTGGCTCCGGCTTTGCGGGGACGGCCCTCACCGGCAGCGAGCACAATGACGAATTTTACATCGACGAAGCGGGCAGCACCCGCACCCGCACCAACCGCTCCGGCGGGGTACAGGGGGGCATCAGCAACGGGGAGCCCATCGTGATTCGAGTGGCTTTTAAGCCAACGGCGACTATCCGCAAGCAGCAGCAGACGGTTACCCGCGAGGGGGAAGATACGGTGCTAGCGGCGCGGGGGCGCCATGACCCCTGTGTACTACCAAGAGCTGTGCCCATGGTGGAGGCGATGATGGCCCTGGTGCTCTGTGACCACCTGCTACGGGATCACGGGCAGTGTCATCTGCTGTAGGCCGTCTAGCGATCTGGTGCAGCCTATTTCTGCTGGGGGAAGCCGGAGACATCTTCAAAATTAGCTTGAGAGAAGTCCCTTCCATCTTTGGGAATCACGCTCAAGGTGGCGTCCGTCTCTAACACAACCCACTGGACATCTTCAACGTCAATTAAACCGTGTTCGCGGATTGCCGCCATGATTTCCGATTTGGTTACCCGCTCGCGGCGCATTGCATCGTAGATAAACTGACCCCCATGGACCAACAGCGCTGGGCTAGCTTTGACGACCCTCGTGAACCGATTGGACATGAATACGCCCCGCGTCGATGCGTACTGCGCCGCCAATAAGCAAGCGATCGCGGTCAGCGCTTCAGCTACCGTGACGCTGTCTGAGACGATGCCCGATGCGGTCAGCGCCCCGACGGCAACCGTCACGATCCAGTCGAAGTTGTTCATCTGAGAGGTGGCCCGCTTGCCGGTGATCCGGACAGCAAGGACAACAGCGGCATACATGATGGGGGCGGCTAGCAAAACCTTGAGGATGCCTTCCCATCCGTCGAATACTGTCCCTAGAATGTCCATGCTGCCTCTTGCCAATGGCTGCTTTTCTGCTTCAGCGGCGACTCAGAGTCTCCTTGCTTGTCCTTTGCCAGCCGCTACTCCTTCACAACTTCAAGCAAATCTTCGATTAAAGCCTCGAACGTCTGAGCAATCTTCTGCACAGATGATACCAACTCCCAACACCCCCTACCGCGACCAACTCCACCCCTGGGGCATTATTCACTACCGATCGCCCCCCTCTACTTGAAATCGCCGGTAAAACGCGCTAAACACCATATATAGCGCGTAGGCAATAAACCCCAGAGCAATCAAAACCAGCCCCTCCGTCCCATAAGACTGCTTCAATAGCGCCTGCAGCGCCTCCTGCATGCCCCCCGCCGGCTCCACGCTAGAGGTAAGCGCCGCCCGTACAAAACCTACGCCAATCACCAAAATTGCCACCCCCCGCGCCGTGTAGCCCACCTGCGCCAGATAGGTCGCCGCCTTCTTTAGCCAGCGATAGCTTGTGCAGTCTAGCAGGTTGCAGCTGCGCCGAAACTCGCTGATAAACTCCCCCGACACCGCGCCATAGATATAGATCGCGCCAATGACGAATATCGTAATCGCCACTGCGGCAATCAGCAGTTCGCCAAACTCAAAGCTCAAGATTCGCGCCAGCGCTTCGTTAGTGGCATCCGCGTCTATCTTTTCTGAATCCCAAGAAAAATCGACGGATTCGTAAGCCAAATTCGTATAGGCTACGCCGCTTGCCAAATAGCCTACTCGCTGGCCGATGCTCTTGAGGCTCATCTCCCGGTCGTGCTCGGGGTCTACAACGGCTTGCACAAACCGCCAAAAGCCATAGCCGCAGAGGCCAGCCGCGAGTAGAGTGACGATAGTGGTTCCTAACGGCTGACGGAGAAGCACCAGCAGCGCTTCCTCAGTGCCGATGATAGGGACCGGATTACCCAGCGCTGAGCGCAGCACAAAGAAGCCCACCACAAAGTACACAATGCCTTTGCTGGCATAGCCCGCCCGTACCCAGTAGCGGATCAAGGGCCATTGAAAGCACCAAAGCAGAGCCTTCTGGCCCCGCTTTAGCCATCGGTTCCATTCCATCCAGGCCACGGTAGGGATTGCTAGCCCATTATGCCGTACTGCGCTCTACTTCCCGCAGCCAAGCTGCCGCAACCGAATGCGCTTACAGAGGCTTTCCACCGCTAGCATCAGCGACTGCATCATCTCAGAGTCCTCGCCATAGTCGGCGGGGGCTAGGTTGTCAACACGCTGGGTTTTGCTCACCTGGTGCTTTTTGGCCCAGTCGCCCCCTGCCTTATTAACGCCAATAGAGGTGCCGCCGGACTGGTTCAGCAGCGCAAAGCAGGGCAGGTCAGAGGTGCCATCACCCACATAGATAATCTGGCTGAGGGGCAGGTGGATATCGTCAGT
>JBCCAG010000408.1:0-4298 GCA_039814955.1 Cyanobacteria bacterium P01_A01_bin.135 | reverse complement strand
TCCCGCTACGCAGGAAACAATCAGGGGAAAGGTGGCCGTAATTAGGAACACCGTCTGGCTGTCGAAGGTCTCCAGCAGAGAGCCGCTCAGGTAGGCGGTCAGTAGCCCCCCCACCGCCGCCGTCCCCCAGCAGAGAGACTGCAGCGACCCCGCCACCGCCTGGGGCTCCCGCCGCGCTCGCTCAACCACCAGCGAATCTACAATCACATCGCTGAGGGCGACAGAGGCTGACCCCAGAGTAATCGCGGCGGTGGCGGCGATCGCACCATGGACCACCGTGGCCAGCACCGCCCAGGAGGCCGCCCCTAAAATCCCCGATAGAACCAGGTAGGGCCGGCGGCGATACCCAAAGATGGGCAACCCATCTGAGACGAACCCGAACAGGGGCTTGATAATCCAGGGGATAGAGGTGATTCCCAGCAGCACTGCCGTCTGCGTGGGGGAGAGTCCCAGGTCATCTTTGAGGAAGAAGCTCACCGCGAGCTGAGAGAGCCCCAGAATCCCCTGCACGAAGTACACCAGCAAAATGGCCACTAGCTCTAGGCTGGGGCGGTTGCCAAACAGCAGATACCGCTGCACCGCTGCTGTAACGACTGCCATCGTCGCTGGCGGCATGGCACCGGTCTTATTGGGGGGCGTGGGCTGAACGGTTTCGGGAACTCGAAGCTCAGGGGGTGCCATCAATGTTAAGAAATATCAATTCTTCTTATCATAACGCCCTTCTCTCCCCAAGAAGGGCTCTAAGGGCTATGATCTCGCAGCTCAACCGACAGATATGGTCGCTAGCCATAGCCATTATCGCAACCCTTTGAGCAGGGTGGCCATTTTGCCTAAGCACGGCTACTGGCCCTCCCCCTGCTTGGGCAAAACGGGCACCCGCAAGTACTTGAGTCCCGTCACGCCCTGCAAAGGCTCTACCGTCCCCGATTCGATAGTATTGCCCACCCACCCCTCGCGTCTCAGGTAGCGCAGGTACTCCTCATATTCCTGCCGCTCGCTGCCTGTAGAATAGACCACCGTGAGCTCCCCCGGCTGAGTAATGCGATCGCGGGTTTTGTGGTCGACGGCCTTGTCAATCCGCTTTTTAACGATTTCGTAGCGGGTATCCCGGGTGCCGCGTACCTCAAAGGGGCGGTCGGTGCGCTCGTCGTGGAAAATATCCACCGTCAAGTCTTGCACCAGTACCAGATGGGTCATCTCTAGGGCGGTGTCGAACTCAGTTTGAATCTCATAGGCTCGCCGGGCGCAGTGGCAAATCCCCCGCAGCTGCTCGTAGCGGAGGCTTTTGAGGTGGAAGGGAGAAAACTTCGCGTTGATGGAGGCCCCGGCGTAGATCATGTGGTCAATGCCGTCGGTGGTCTCCACATCGCAGTAGTGGGGGATGATGGCCTGCATGTGGGTTTGCCAGCCGTCCCATACCTGGCGGAGCTGGGTGTTGAACTGGTGCAGAAGGGTGTCGTAGCGATCGCGGGCGTCGTGAATCGTGCCAAGAGCCTCGTGGCAGGCATCTTGGTAAGCCGCCACGGCCTCGCAAGCCGCTTTGCCGCACTGCAAAAAGTAGTCAAAGTTGGCTTCTACCACATCTTGGAGGTACTGAACGGTGGTGACTTCCATATCCACCGTTACCCCCTCCCGCAGCGCCGCCATCTTCTCCTGCAGGTCGAGCTGCATCTGCCGGCAGAGGGCGTGACCAGAGGCCGCATAGGCCGCATCCACCACCGCGATCGCCAGCTCAAACTGAGCCAATAGGTCGGCCTGGATGGCGCAGTTGCGCTCGTGGGAAGAGCCCCGAATATCAGAGACGCCGTACAGGGGATAGACATCTGAAAATACGATGGGCTGGGGGGGCAGTCCCCAACTGCGGCGCTCCGCCTCTTGGGAAAAGCGCCACTCCACGGCGGGGTGGATGTTGTTGGTGAACTGCCGCTGCTGCACCTGCCGCATGGCATGGGTGAGCGCCAGGGTAAAGGAGGGAATCAGTTGCTCAGCCCGGTGGCAGTCCACGCCGTCAAAGTGATGGAGCTGGTTGCTGAGCACGACAACGGTGCCAATCGGATTGCGGACCCGCTGACCGGCCACCAGAACGTCGGCAATGAGGGGCATGAGCAGAGCTGAGCGGGTGCCCATGGCAATCATCTGCTGACTGCCCGGTGTAGGGGGGAGCTGGGTCAAGTCGGGCACGGTAACCACCTGGTCGGTCTCAATGGCGGTGACGATGGGCTGGCCCTTAAGCTCTGTCAACGACGACTCTATGGCATCTACCTCTTCGCTGATGGAGCCTTTAAAGATGCGCACTGTGTCCCCTTCAATGCCGGCGATGATAGTATTCTCGGCGCGAAATAGCTGGCACATCTGCACATTCAGCTGCTCAAAGCTCTGGCCATTGCGAATTGAGTCGTAATTAATCAGCAGTTCGATGATGCGGCGGATGCGTTCTCGAGCGGTAACATCTACCCCCTCTAAAACCAGGTTCCCCTCGATGACGTAATCGGCCCCCTGTAATTGCTGCATTAGTCGGGTTAGCCACCGGGAATCATTGGCAAGGGACCGCTGCTGGTCTTGGGGGATGGCGGTGAGGCTAAGGTGATCTAGCGGACAGGGATGGCTCAAATCGCTGTCCATGACTAGTCCATGGGGCCGCATGTAAAACTCCACGTAGCGCGTTTCGGATTGGGGGGGATTGTCAAGGGATATAATCACTGGCTGACTCAGCGATCGCAGCGGCACTTGAAACTGATATCGCTGTCGGAGCAATTGGTGCAGCAATTGAGCCTTGAGCCGCTGCTGCAGCCGGCCAAGATCGGATTCAGATGCGCGGATGTCCCCAAGACATGGGGCATCCTTGTGGTCAGTGATGCCCATCAACTGACAGAAGCGGGGGTTTGTCGCCTGTAGCCGGCCCGTTTGAGGCTCAACCACGGCGACTAGCTGCGTAGACTCTCTGCCTGCCCCTGTAGCGGCAGGCAGGGACGACAGACCCAACGCCAAATGGTTGGAAGACACTGAGTCAGGAGTACAGGCAGTCATGAGCACATCCGGCAACGACAGGAAAAAGCCAAACACATACGGGCGAACCATCCCTACTCTAGATTGGCGTGCAGCGAGGGGCGGATAAGGACTGGCTGACTAAGGTTTACCGAAAATTTGAAAAGTCATAGCGCCGATATGATCCCGGCGCAAAAGGCGATCGCCCAGGAACTATTTTCATCTGTCGCCGGTTTCATCTGTCGCCGGAACCGTTGGCGAGCCGCATCAAGGCCGCGAGATTTGATTTTCCAGCGCAGCTTCAAAAAGGGGCTGGGGTATGCTAGCTTAGTAAAGCTTCAAAAATGCAGCGCATTCACTTGTTGCTTCGGCTCAGTAGCTCAGTGGTTAGAGCAGGGGACTCATAAGCCCAAGGTCGCAGGTTCAAATCCCGCCTGAGCCATATCAAGATTCGGGTTAGTGATATTTTGCAGCGATATTTGGGTAACGGCAGTGGGCTGCGCCATCGTCAGACTCTCATGGACCTGTAAGCGCATCCTATGTCCGCAGATCTCCGCTTCCTGCTCAAGCTCTTAGGCCTCTCGACTGGATTAGCCGTGGGGATTAAGTTGATGGGACCTCAGCTCAGACTGCCCAGCAGCTCTCTCGTCGCTTTGATCATCGTTATGGTTCCTGTAATTGGTGTGGGGCTGTGGATGCTGTGGCAGATGCAGCGCCCGACAGCGTAGGATTTTGACGGTGCGCACCCTCGACGACATTAACGAAAAAATTACGGCCCGCACCGCTGTGGTCTGGACCGTAGATCAGGTGAAGGTGGCGGCGGCAGAGCAAGGGATCGCTGCGATCGCCCAGACCGTTGATGTGGTAACCTGCGGTACCTTTGAGCCCATGGAGTCTTCCGGGGCGGTCATCAACTTGGGTCATACCGATCCCCCCATCAAAATTCGCCAGTGCTGGCTGGACGACGTGTTGGCCTATTCGGGCTTTGGGGCAGTGGATTTGTACCTGGGGGCCACGCAGAGTGTGGAAGGGGAAGGGCAGGGCGGCGAGGGACGCATGCGAGGCGGCGGGCATGTGATCGCTGACTTAATTGCCGACAAGCCGGTGTCTCTACGGGCCATTGGCCAGGCTACCGACTGCTACCCCCGCGCCACTTTTGAGGCCACCATTACCCGGGACTCCATCAATCAGTTTTACCTGTTTAACCCCCGCAACCTCTACCAGAACTTCATCGTGGGGGTCAACGGTGGCGATCGCCTCCTGTCTACCTATTTGGGGCCGCTACAGCCTCGCATGGGCAACGCCGTATACTC
>JBCCAG010000339.1:0-4807 GCA_039814955.1 Cyanobacteria bacterium P01_A01_bin.135 | reverse complement strand
GCCGTGCTCCAGGCTGGCTCATAGGCCCCCTGGGAGCGCCCGTAGCACCAGAGTTGGTGAATAAAGGGCTCATCGAAGGAAAGCCTGTCGTTAATATTCTCTTGAGCAAGCAGAGCTTTAACTTGGGCCACAATGGCCGCTTGCTCTGGGCAGCTCGGCGCTTCCCACAACAGGTACAAACTATTTCCCCGCCGCCGCCATTTAACCGATACACCCACCGATTTCGCTAAGCTAGCGATCCATCGCTTGATAGCGTCTGTAGAATCCGCAACAGCGGCATTTGAATAGGTCATGGCCTGCGATTCAATGCTGACAAAGCCGACAAAACAGTGGCGCTAAGCCTGGCTGCGGTACTCAATTCTCTTGGAGATATTAGCACGGTCTACGCCTTGGCTGCGGCTCGTCGTTGGCCTGCCTTATCCTACTAACCCTAGGAGGGGGCCTCAGGATTGGGAGACGGGGAGGGTAAAAAGCGATCGAAGTAGGTCGTTGAGAATAGGGCCCACATAATCACCCCTGCAAAAATGACAGCGCCAAGGGCCGTTAGCAGCGCTAGCAGTTGACCTCCCTGTCGCTTAATGTAGCGGTGAGAGGGCGGTGCGCTAAGCCGGTGCGGCTGGTGTTTCGGCTGTCGCCTTGACTGGTGCCTGCCATCACGGTTGCGGTCTCCGGCCCAATCTACCATAGCTCGGTCAGAGGACATGCGGTGGGATCCCGATGTCGATGTCTCCCGAGGGCTATTGCGGACCGGGGGGCGGGGGGTGTCAGCCACTCCCACCGCTACACGAGATTGGCTGAGGTTGGCGCTGCGCATTGCCTGCAGCTTCTTTTGCACCTCAGCAGGCCGCTGACCGCTGCGGCTCCATTGCAGCAGGTCTGCGCTGGTAATGGCCGTCAAGTTGGCGGTGCGGACATCCTCAATCCGCTGCAGAATACTCTCGTCGCTAGCCACAAGGACGACTAGGCTGTGGCTAGATTGCTGGGCTACGCCATAGGCACAGCGGGCCACCGCTAACGCTACCCTTACCCGCCGCGTCAGCGCCCGGCCTGAGGAGGACTTCAGCAAGGGGTGATGGCCTGACGCATCAGTGATTTGCCAGCCGCTGCTGGCGTAAAAGCGATTGAACTCTCGGGAGACGCGCTCTAAGTCAGCGTCGGGGGAGCGGTCGTACAAAAACCGCATCTCTTCAAACACCGTCTGGGGAACGAGGCAGGTGCCGGCCCGGGAGAAGCCGAGCCAGTCGCGAATGTCTGTTTTGGTCAGGGTGCTGACGTCTAAAACAAGAACAATGGGGGGGATAGACACGAAATTAGCCTCCGAGGCCGAGATTTCCTGCCAGACTAGGGGGCAGTGGCAGAAGCACAGCGGCAGTAAAGAACAAGAGAAACAGTCCGAGGGCGGCCCTGATGTCGTTCGGTTCTGTCAATTCTTCGAGACTGGGGCGCTCCAGATCCCGCTGAAGAAACAGAATTACAATGGCCCAATAGAGCGCCAGCGGGTTAGCCAAAGTGGCGATCGCTAGCACAACAAGGGTTGCGATAGTCGTGATGCGAGCAATTTTGCGGCCATAGATGGCCTGTACGATGCGTCCTCCATCTAGCTGGCCAGCGGGCATGACGTTGATGGCCGTAATCACGAGCCCAAGCCAGCCGATGACCGTTAGGGGATGAATATCTACCAGCGGCTGCTGCATTGCAGGGCCGACCAAGAGGCGGGCCAAAGTTCCCACCAAAATAGATCCTTGAAAAAACTGCGCTGGGATTTGAAAGGCGCTGCCTGGATGCGACAGAGTGAGCCCCGCCAACAAGAACCCCAGCGAGAGCAGGGCACCCGCGGCGGGCCCAGCAAAGGCAATATCGAACAGAACGCTGCGGTTGGGCAGCAGCGATTCAAACCGCGTCAGCGCGCCAAAAGACCCAATCTGCCAGGCGGGAATGAAAAATGGGGGACTCAGCCGCACGTCGTACCGCCGCGCCCATACCCAATGCCCGGCCTCGTGGCATAGGAGAACGGCGAGAATCGCAAAGGCGATGGGCCAGCTCTCTGAGAACCGCTCTGGGCTATTGAAAAAGTCAAACCCCTGTAGGATGCCCCCCGCCTCTAGGCTGGTAGCCACCGTCGCCGCCAGCAGCAGCAGCGAGAAGCCCCACTGGGTTGGGGACGACTGGGGCGGGTCACTACTGCGGGGCAGGACGATGACGACCGGCTTATCCTCTGGGCCAGTGAGCAGAAACAGCCGATAGCGATCGCCCAGCCGCTCGGTCAGCCGCTCTGAAAGGATACGGTGGGCTTGCTGAGGCTGGTCGCTACGCAGATTGCCTTTAAAGATAGCGCCGCTTTGGTAGGGGACAGTCTCTGTGGCGAAGAAGGTGTCGACGCCAAATATGGAGCGGATTTGTGCCAAGTCTGCTTCGGGAATCGGCTCCGGCTGGGGTGCGGAGGCGGCCTTCGCAGGAGCGGTGGCGGAGGGCTGACTGAGACTAGCCGGCTTACCGTCAGCCGGATCAGCGGTCGCCGCATCGATATTGTCTGGGCCGCTGTCTACCGGGATATTTTCTGCTGGGGCGCTATCTACTGGAGCGCTGAGGGTTTGGCGCTGTTCTAGGGAAGTCTCAGCTGCGACGGGCGATCGCTGCTGGGAAGCTAAATCCGCAGCCGCAACCTGTTCAGCAGTCTGCTGGGCGATCAGCCGCAACCGACTGCCTAGGAAAATGTAAAACCCAATCGACGCCACAATCAGCAAGAGAATTAGCGCCAAATTGGGCATGACGCCAAAATAAGGTAGCGACAGAAGAATCAACCAGGGCGTAAACAAGACCGCCGACTGAAACCAGGGCAGCAGGGTCGCTGGCTGGTAGGGCCTAGCGCGGTAGAGCCCCCAGCCTAAGAAAGTAAGTAGCGTTATCAGCAGAAGTAATGTTGCGGCCATCAATAATCGTTTCGGTATTCCGGCTTGGTACGTCAATTCGGGTTACAGCCCCGGCAAGACTCCGTAATCTAACGGATGCTAAAACGACCAGCTTTAGCATTCTAGATCAGGTTCTCCTAATGCCCAATGCTTACCGCATCATGAATTAGCAGTCCACTCTTCCATAAACTATCACCTGACAAAGCGGCAGAAAGCAGGCGATCTCCACAAGGCTTGCAGCGCAGCGGACAGACGCTCACCCGCGCTTTAAAATCTCTGCAAAGCATCTGCAAACGTAACGAGCGGCGCTTTAGAATTCTTAGTAACGCGGTGCGCAAATAATTCTAATCGCGCAATCGCGCTAATCGCGAATGATGCCTGCAGAGTGGAGAGGCTTGCGACCTTGCAGGGCAAAGTCCGCTCTACGCTTAGCCCTGCGCCAGCGAGACTTTGAGACGGCCAGCGGCTATCGCCAGCGGGCATTGCTGCTGGCCCGCCAAATTGGTGACGGCATGGGTGAGACCAACGCGATCGCCAACTTGGGCTACGCAGAGGTACGCCAGGTTCAGCGGCAGGGGCGGGCGACCATGGAGATGCTGGAGGCGATGATTCAGCGCCTGGAGCGGGGGGTAACCCTGGCGGAAAAGTACAAAGACCTATAAGCAGACCAGCGCGCCGGAGCAGCAGGCGGCGATTTTACGGGGGCAGTTGGGGGATGCAGTTTAGCTCAGCGCGGCAGCGGCAGCGATCGCAGATTGTGGCCCGCATCCGCGTGGAGGAGTATACTGCGCTGCTACAGTGATGTTTCAATTAGCGCCGCTGCCCTGGCAGCTCGCCCCTGCTGGCCGACCTCGCCCCAGCGATTAGGAAAATGACCTTGGACAGCAGCACCAGGGGTGATAGGGCAATGAAGACCAGCATCAGCATGGCGACACCGAGATAGTCGTTGTTGCGCTCGAGGTAGGCGAGCCCGTACAGCAGGGCGATCGCGGTGGTGCAGAGGATGACCGATAGAATTTCGAACCTGACGAGTCGGCGACAGGTTTGCTGGAGGAAGGGGCGATCGCGGCGGGACTTGTGGTGGCAGAACAGGGCTACCGGTAGCTCTAGATATGAGCTGGTGAAGGCGGCATAGGCAAAAGCGCCGATTAAGATGCCGCCGAGTTCAGTTTGCCGCTGGGTGGGAGATGAGGAGAGGTAGAACCCGATGAACAGGCAGAGGGCGACAATTGCCATACAGGCGAAAGGAGCCAGCCAGCAGATGACGGCTTGTCTTCGTTCCTGTGGGCTAGGTCTAGGGCGATCGACCATGGTTTTATGTTAGGACACCGCTGGCAAAGCCTGCTGCATCGCCTTCAAGCGCATCGGATCGTTACAGGGCTTACCGTCACCCCTTCAAGACGCCCCTCACACACACCTCAGATTGCGAACCTGATTGAGTAGTATAGTTGGGGACTGGAAACCCCATTTGGAAAGTCATCCGACACGGTAACCTCCCCAGCTCATAACCCAAGTCGCTAAACATTATCCGGGTCCACCCCAAGCTCCCGCAGCTTCGCCGCCAGCCGCTCCTTCTCCTGCCGCTCCGTTTCAGCTGCCTCCTCCGGCGTTAGCACCAGCGCCCCCTCCGCCGTAAAATACCGCAGCTTCCCCTCATACACCCCCAAAAGTAGCCCCAACTGCTCACTCCAGAGCTGCCCTTGCTCATTCCCTTTTAGCGCCGCATATTCCCCCCCAATCAAGCGAAATCCACAAAGCTCCAGCGTCTCCGGGTCAAACCAAAAGTACTCCGGGCAGCGAAATACGTCTTGGTAAAGCGCCTTCTTCAGCCCTCGGTCCACCTCCGCCGTCGACTTCGACAGCAGCTCAACAATAATGTTAGGGTACTTGCCACCCTC
>JBCCAG010000185.1:0-6420 GCA_039814955.1 Cyanobacteria bacterium P01_A01_bin.135 | reverse complement strand
TGCATGGCCTGTAGTGGGCATCTGGTTCACGGCGCTGGGCATCAGCACGATGGCGTTCAACCTGAACGGGTTCAACTTCAACCAGTCTGTGCTTGACAGCCAGGGTCACGTGATCAACACCTGGGCGGACATCATCAACCGTGCCAACCTGGGCATGGAAGTGATGCACGAGCGCAATGCTCACAACTTCCCGCTTGACCTAGCGGCTGCTGAGGCACCTGCCATCAACGGCTAGGGCTTTGCCTTCAGCTACTGCTCAGCTTGTCTGAGTTAGAGCGAAAGCGCCTCCTTCACGGGGGCGCTTTTTTGTTGTTTGTTTTGGGTGGGTGTTGTGGATGGTATTTGGGGGCGTGGCCCCCAAGCCCCCTCAGCTGGGGGCCGCAATGCCTCCCCCAGCGGCCCCCTGCATACAAGCGGTGTCCTGGGAGTTTGATATTTTTGGTTACGTTTTGGTTGTGTCGGGTAGGGCGGTGCCCGCCCTACAACCCGTTTTGGGTGCTTTGGGGGGTTGGAGCTATTGATTTAACCACCGTAGAAGAACTAAACAGATGACTGAGATACCTAACAGTACGCCAAAAGCTTGTAGGTCGAACTCTTTCGCTGAAGGCCTTGTGGAGTTGAATGGCGATGTGAGGGCATTTAAGGTCAAAGAGTTGTCTGTACGATGAAGCGTAGGTGACATGACTGGAGGAGTGATGACTATACATACGTCTTCACAACTTAGGGGCCTCTTTCCTAAAACGGCGATCGCTAGAGAGGTCCAAAACTGGTAACCCGAAGCTGATACTTGGCCGAACTTGAGCTGAAACGCACAGCAGGACAAGACCGTGCGGAGGAGCGAGAGGATGCGCCCGTCCTCCAGACGGGGGTTTGCTTGCCCCCAAGTACCATCCCTAACTCAGCAGAACAACCTCAAGGCAGCGCCAGTAGTATCTCTACCGAATAGGCCGCTGCTGTACCAAATAGCTCAGCACCTGCCCTTGAGCAGGCGTAATATGAATACCGCGACTGGTGATTTGAATCAGCGGCGTCTAATGATGACGCTCTACATAATCCAGTAGATCTAGACGAGCGATGGCCTAAAGACTGGCCAGAGGCCAACACCGCCTGCACCCCAGCAGGAAAGCCAGTTAACAGATGCCTCAAATGTGAATCTTCGACTGGTCCTAAAGGACCAGCCCACCCCGTGCAGGGGAAGGCTCCAGCAGCGTGGGAATAGCGAGTATGTATCGCTCTGCTCTAAGATCGCGCGGCTTTGCTCTAAAGATCGGGGCGTGCGATCTTTGATGTCGTGGGTCTGCTCTAAGAGGGCGTTTGAAAAGCCTCAGGAGCTAGGCCAAACGCCTGAGCATGATGTGGACATCGCCAAGTAGATGAATGCCTCAGAGTTCTCAGGTCGGACTTCGTAGTCCTTGCCAAGACGCCTCGACCAGCCAAACCAGCCAAAGGTTCGCTCAACTACCCAGCGTTTGGGCACCACCTGAAAGCCTGAGGTCTGGTCAGTGCGTAGCACGACTTCAATGACCCAGCCGCAGGTATCGTACACCCGCTGCATAAAACTCTCGCCGCGATAACCGCCGTCTGCCCATATGCGAAGCAGCCGGGCCAGCAACCGCTTTTGCCCCTTGAGGCGCTTGAGGAGGACTTCGGCACCTGCTTTGTCCGAGACGTTAGCCGCCGTGACGACCACCAGGATGACAAGGCCCAGCGTATCTACCAAAACATGCCGCTTGCGGCCCTTCACCTTCTTGCCGCCGTCAAAGCCGCAGCTATTGCCCGTGAGGCTGCCAATCTTCACTGACTGGCTATCGATGATGGCAGCGCTAGGGCTAGCTCTGCGCCGCGCTTTGCGGCGTACCCACTCCCTCAAGTAGCGGTTGATGCGCTCCCACACCCCGGCTCTCTGCCAGTTGCGGAAGTAGCTGTACACCGTCTGCCACACCGGCAGGTCCCCAGGAAGCATCCGCCATGCGCAGCCTGAGCGCAGCACGTAGAAGATGGCGTCAACCACTGCCCTCAGGTTGACGCTGCGGGGCCGTCCACCAGGCTTTGCTGCTGGCAGGTATGGGCATAGGTAAGCCCAGCAGGCATCACTCAAGTTACTCGGGTAGGATTTATAGGTTGCTTCCATGGTGTTGTCAGAGTTTTCTTGTTCTGACACACTACCGCCATGGAAGCTTTCTTATACTTTTCAAACGCCCTCTAAAGATCGAGGCGTGCAATCTTCGATCTCACGGCGCTGCTCTAAGATCTCACGGCGCTGCTTTGAGATCGCGCGGCTTTGCTCTAAGGATCGGGGCTTGTGATCTTTGATGTCATGGCGCTGCTCTAAGGATCGGGGCAGGCATGGAGGCGATCGCGCTTTGGATAGGCAGTGTTGGGGCGATCGCTCTGCGGCTAGGTGTTTTGGGACGGCTGCTCTTACTGGCTTAAGTAGGAGGGATGCCGGCTCTTTCGTGTCGTGTCGGCTCCGCTTTACCCAATTGGGCAAGGCTATTTTTATCGCTAGAGTATGGAAGAGCGCCAATCAGCGACAGACAAATGGATCATAACGAGCTACGAAGAGTCATTTTGGATGCGGCAGCACAGCGGCTAGAGACGCTGAAGCTCTCATACAGACACATTACTATCCTACCTACCGAAATTGGCCAGCTCACCAACCTCCAGTCCCTCTACCTTATTGGCAATCAGCTGAGCAGCCTACCCGCCGAAATTGGCCAGCTCACTAACCTCCAATCCCTTTATCTCAGCGACAATCAACTGAGCAGCCTACCCGCCGAAATTGGCCAGCTCACTAACCTCCAATCTCTTGGCCTCATTGGCAATCAACTGAGTAGGCTACCCGCCGAAATTGGTCAGCTTACCAACCTCCGCTCCCTCGACCTCAGCGGCAATCAACTGAGTAGCCTACTTACGGAAATTGGTCAGCTTACCAACCTCCGCTCCCTCTATCTCATTGGCAATCAACTGAGCAACCTACCTGCCGAAATTGGCCAGCTCACTAATCTACAATCTCTGCACCTCAGCGACAACCCAGCTCTACAAGATCCGCCACCTGAAGTAATCGTTGATGGAACAGCGGCCATTCTAGACTACTATCGGCAGCAATTAGAACAGGGAATAGATTATCTCTACGAAGCCAAGCTGCTAGTTGTGGGTGAAGGAGAAGCGGGAAAAACGTCTCTCGCTAAAAAGCTTGAAGATAGTTGCTACGTTCTTAATCCTCAAGAATCCTCTACGGAGGGTATCGACGTTATCCGCTGGGATTTTAAGCTAGCAGACTCAACGCCCTTCAGATTCAACATCTGGGACTTCGGCGGGCAAGAGATTTATCACGCTACCCACCAGTTCTTTCTCACCAAGCGATCCCTGTATGTGCTGGTTATCGATACCCGCAAAGAGAATACAGATCTGGACTATTGGCTCAGTGTGATTGAGCTGCTGAGCGAGGGCAGTCCAGTGCTGATTGTAAAAAATGAAAAGCAGGATCGAACCTGTCAAATTAATGAACTGGCCTTACGGGGCAAGTTTTTAGGATTGAAAGAGACTGTAGCCACTAACCTGGGCAGCCAAGATAATCGCGGTTTAGCTGAGGTCGTAGAAACCATTCAGCGTTACGCAAGCCAGTTCCAGCACGTTGGCACCCCCTTACCCAAAAAGTGGGTTGATGTGCGCCGCGCCTTAGAAGAAGATAGCCGCAATTACATATCTGTAGATGAGTACTACCGCATTTGCGAAGCAAATGGATTTGAGCGCCGCGACGACCAAATCCAGCTCAGCGACTTCCTCCACGATTTGGGTGTGTGTCTTCATTTCCGCGATGATCCCCTATTGAAGCGCGTTTTAATCCTCAAGCCCGAATGGGGCACAACAGCCGTCTACAACGTCCTTGACACCAAAGCGGTGATCGACAGCAGCGGAAAATTTAGCCGTCAGCAGCTCAACAGCATTTGGCAAGACGCGGAATACGCCGACATGCGGGATGAGCTGCTGCAGCTGATGATGCGATTTAAGGTGTGCTACGAGATTCCCCGACAGCCCGGCAGCTACATTGCGCCCAGCCTCTTACCCGTAGAGCAGCGCCGGTACGATTGGGATGCGCAGCAAAACTTAACTTTACGCTACGACTACGAGTTTATGCCCAAGGGCATGATTACCCGGTTTATCGTAGAGCTGCATCCCTGGATTGAAGACCAAACCCTCGTTTGGAAAAGCGGCGTAGTGCTGCAGAAAGACAGCGCCCGCGCAGAGGTGATTGAAGATTATAGCCAGCGAAGAATTCGAATTCGCGTAGCTGGCAACCGCAAGAAGGAACTTTTAGCCGTTATTAACCATGAGTTCGAGAAAATTCACGACTCTTACGAGCAGCTAAAGTATGAGACAAAGGTTCCCTGCAACTGCGACGAATGTGCTGATACTCAATCGCCATACCTTTATAAGCTAGAAAATCTACGCCGTCTCTTAGACAAAGGCAGGCCAGACACCATGTGCCAAGAGAGCGGCGACATGGTGGGCATTCGTCAGCTTATTGATGATGTCATTCCGTCCTCATCTGAACAAGCAGCGCAAACTCAGCAATGGCAAACTGAACTTGAGCGCGAAAAAAGCAAAGGGCTGAATCAGAACACGCCTATCAAAGTATTCATTAGCTACAGCTGGGACTCGGAGCCCCACAAACAAAAAGTCTTGACGCTCTCCAACCAACTCAGAGCCCACGGCATCGATTGCCAAATCGATCGCTACCAGCAAAACCCGCCTGAAAACTGGTACCGCTGGATGATGAACCAAATCGAAGAATCCGAGTATGTGCTGGTCGTCTGCTCCAAGGGTTACGAGCGCCGCTATCGAAACAAAGAAGCGCGCGGGCAAGGCAAAGGCGTCACTTGGGAAGGTGGGCTAAGCATTGAGGCACTCTACACCGGGCAAGGTCTCAACGAAAAGTACATCCCCGTCTTGCTATCTGCGGAAGCTGAGCCACACATTCCACCGGGCTTAAAGGGCTATACGGTCTATCAGTTATTCGACGAAGCCGCCTATCGCCCTGACCAACCAGGGCCATATCAAGACCTCCTCCGTTACCTGACCAGCCAGCCAGCCTACAGTCCCCCAGCCCTAGGCACAGTCCCAGAGCTGCCGCCTGTCTCATAGCCGTATCAGCCAAATAGCCCTAGCAACACCGCGATCGCATCCCCCACCAGCAAAGCAACGAGGTTCTCCTCATGGTTCAAGCAATTCCCGCCGCCGCCGTCACCCTCAAAACCCTCAAACAGGCTCTCGATCTACAGCCAGCCACCGACACCCAATTCTTCTCCGAATGGCAAGCTGAACTAGATCCCGCCAGCGAGCTAGAGCAGCGATCGCTCGACCGCGTCAAAGATAACTTTCTAGACCTACTCGAAGACCCGCCCGTTCTTGAAAACAGCGTCAAAATGGTGGTCCTAGGGCCGTTACTCGATTTAGCAGGCTTCTACCGCCGCCCGTTCCGCATCACCACCGAAACCAGCATTGACATCGAACTAGAAGACGAGGGCATGCTCATCCGAGGGCGCATTGACGTCTTAGTGCTCAACGAGTTGCTTTGGTTAGTCGTCATCGAATCAAAGCGCAGTGACTTTGCTGTGACCCGAGCCTTGCCCCAAACCTTAGCCTACATGCTGGGCAACCCAAACCAGACACAGCCAACGTTCGGCTTCATCACCAACGGCACAGAGTTTCTGTTCTTAAAGGCCCAGCGCCAGCCCACCGCCCAGTATGCAACCTCTAAACTATTCTCCTTAGTCAATCCGGGAAATGAACTTTACCAGGTGCTATCTATCCTCAAGCACCTGGCTAAACCGCAGACCAGTAGCTAATGGCCTGGACAAAGGAACCACCGCCTAGCTATAGCGCCTGCAGCAAAAACCCCACCAGTGCCCCCACCAACACCACCCAAGCCGAATTCACCTTAAACTTAAACACTGCCACGATCGCCGCCACTGCCAGCAGCACCGTCGGCACATCCACCAGAGCCGTGCGGGCCAGGGTATAGGTCACCACCGCCATCAACCCTAGCGAAGCCGCATTCACCCCGTCCAGCAGCGCGCCGAACCAAGGCGATCGCCGCAGGGCTGGGACCCAGGGGTTAATCAGCCCCACCAGCAAAAACGCCGGTAGAAAGATGCCGATGGTGGCCGCGATCGCCCCCAAGTTCCCAGCCAGCAGGTAACCTACAAAGGTAGCGGTGGTAAACACCGGACCCGGCGTAAATTGACCAATGGCGATCGCATCTAAAAGCTGCTGGGACGTCAGCCAGCCGCTACGCTCCACTAGGTCCTCTTGCAAAAAGGCCAGCAGCACATAGCCGCTGCCGTAGAGCACCGAGCCAATTTTCAAAAAGAAGAGAAACACCTGCACCCAGGTCACCGAAGCCCCGGTCGCCGT
>JBCCAG010000549.1:0-3377 GCA_039814955.1 Cyanobacteria bacterium P01_A01_bin.135 | reverse complement strand
TTTATCTTCTTCAATGGCTTGGACGAGCTAGCCATCATCCCCATCGGCGGAGAGATGGTGAGGCTGGAGCGCAAAACTGCCACTGGGGAAGAGTTCTATGGCCAGTTCACCTCTCAAACCTTTGTCGCCCCAGATGCTTCTGTCAGCGCGACGGCCAACGTTGTGTTAGGCGAGCCGGGAGAAATTGAATCCGTCAATATTCCATCTGGGACACTGATCATTCAATCTAACGCTGAGGTTACCGAGATTCCGGTGGTTGGGGATGCGGGCTGCTAATTTTGCTTAATTCAGATTCTCGCGCCGGGCGCGAGAATCTGAATTGACCTAGCTAATCGCCGTAGCCCAGTCCTTGGCCCAGCTTAGGTTACGGCGCACATCCTCCATAGTCTTAGCCTCAGAGTACAGCCGCAGCACTGGCTCCGTGCCGCTAAAGCGGATCAGCAGCCAGCTCCCGTCTTTGAGCTGAAACTTGTAGCCGTCGATGGTGAGGCAGTCGGTCACCGCCTGTCCGCCAACTTCCGTAGGCCGATTGGTCTCTAGCTCTTCCAGCAACCTCGACCGCACTTCCATACTCGCCAGCGGTAAGTCGATGCGGTCATACTCAGAGCTGAAGCCGGTCTTTTCCTGTAGAGTCTGGTACAGGGCGCTTAGGTCCTGGCCAGACTGTACCACTGACTCCAGCACATACATGGCTGACAGCAGCGCGTCCCGTTCGGGGATGTGGTGACCATAGCCAATGCCGCCAGATTCTTCACCCCCTAGCAGCACCTGGGCGTCGTTCATGCGGTCGGCGATGTACTTATAGCCAATGGGGGTCTCGTACACCGGCAGATCATACAAGGCTGCCACCTTGGGAAATAGGTTGGAGCCGCTGATGGTCTTCACTAGCTCACCGCTGTAGCCCCGCCGAGTCGCTAGGTGCTCCAGCAAAATCGGAATCAGAGTCTGGGAGCTGAGGAAATTGCCTTCCCCATCCACCGCCGCAATGCGATCGCTGTCGCCGTCAAACACGAGACCAACTTTTAGCCCATCTGCACTGTGGGCCTTTACCTGGGGCAGCAGGTCCGGTAGATAGCGCGGCAGCGGCTCCGGGGCCCCGCCGCCAAACAGAGGGTCCCGGTCGCTGTTGAGCTCCTTGATGTCGGTACCGAGCACCCGGGCAATGCCGCTAGCCGCTGCGCCGTGCATCACATCGGCAAACACCGTTAGCTTACCGCTGGCGATCGCTTCCCGGATGGCCGCAACATCCACCCGCTCTTGAATGATATTGCAGTAGCTGGGCCAGGGGTCAAACGCTGACAGGCTACCCGGCTCGCCAATGGGCCCGGGGGGCTGCGCCAGCATTGCCTCAACTTTTTGGGTCACTTCTGCCGGCACAGAGCCCCCAAACCCTCCCTTAATCTTTAGACCTGAGTAGGCTCCTGGGTTGTGGCTGGCGGTAATTACAACGGCTCCCAGCGCCCCTTGATCTTTGGCCGCCCAGCTAAAGGCCGGGGTCGGTGCGTAGCCCTCTGAAAGCACCACGTTAAACCCGGCCTGCTGGATGGCCTGAGCAGCGACGCTGGCAAAATCTTCGGAGAGGAACCGCCGGTCATAGCCCACCACCACCGTGCGGCTGTCTATCGTATCGCCGTAAGTTTGCAGCAAGGCGTGAGCCGCGAGGGGAGCGACTTGTGCCACCCGCTCAAAGGTGAAGTCAGCGGCGATAATGCCGCGCCAGCCGTCAGTACCAAATTTAATGGGTTTGCCAATCAGGGCAGCGGGGGAAATAGAAGCGGCCATAAGATATAGAGGTTTGAATAACAATGATGATGACGCGGCGATGCTCAAGGGCAATTGCCCTCGCTAAAGCCGCCGCCGCGCTGATTACCGTAGGGACACCCAGTGGCGGTTTGGTATTTGGGGAATGGTGCTCAGAAAAACCCACCCTTGAACCTGCACCGCCATTGGCCTACAGACACCATACCCCAGCTTTCCCAGTTTATCGGTCAAACTTGGCGATCGCTAGCGCTGAGGCCGCGCCATCTTGTGAAGACTTTGTGAGCGCCTCTAAATCACAGGCCGGATTATTGGTTAGCGGCAGTCAAGACTACCGGCTCAAAAGGGCTACTGCGCCGAAAAGGCGATCACCTCTGAGCCGAGGCTAAGTTGGTAATGGCTCACCAGCGTAATCCGCTCGTAGGACATGAGGTAAAGATGCAGCATGGACGGGTCCTGACTGTCGCGATGCATAACTAGGCCGTTAATCCCAATATCTTGTCGGTAGTTGATGACGCGGTCATTGTGATCTAATAGGACGCTGAAAAATGGGCTTTGTGCCGGGGGCTGCTGGGTTAGCTCGGCGTAGCTCTGGGTGAAGGGTGTGCCGAAGCCCAGGGGCATGTAGACCCCGTCCGAATAGTTGCCCTGAGCAAGCTGGGGCACCTGCGCCAAGTCAATCCCGCTGACCACCAGCCTGCGCTGCTCACCGCGATCGCTTTCAAATTCAATCTCAAGTTCCAGCAGCGCTTCCGTGGCTAGGGGCGACCAGATGCGGCGGCCCGTGGCCTGGGTGACGGTTTCAAGCTGTCCGAGATCGGAGGTCCACAGCCGCGCTGCGCTGTAGCTGCCGGGGGGAATAAAGCTCTGGAAGGCTAAATCGGCCTCTCTTAAGTCTGCCCAATTGTGAACCTGACCTGTGCCGGAGGCATAGACCATCAGGTCTTCTTTTTGATGCTGCTCATCGGCAGCCATGATGGTTTCTGTCTGCAGGTCGGTGATGGGAACTGGCGCTTGGTCGCTTACCTGCCTCAGCTCCGCTAGCTCAAAGGGCCGCCCCGACAAAAAGCGAAACCCCGGCCAGGCCTCCATAGTGCGCGCGACTTGCCAGTAGCGGGCTGGGTTGAGCTGGGCCACCATTGCGGCGTAAGCTCCCTTAGGGAAATCAAAGTAGCCCTGATAGAGTTTTGCCTGGCTACCGTCTTCTGCCTGGCCCGAGACCGCGAGCTCCCAGTACCCGGCCCCCAGGCAGTTATTCGTCAGCGCAATTGAGATGTCATTGGCGGCGTAACCGTCGAGCTCGCCATAGAGGTTGATATGGGGAGAGCCGGCGTCGAAAATTACCCGCTGGCGGTTAAATTCTCGCTCAGTTAAAAACCACTGGGTCAGCTGCCGATTGTGGCGGGCCGTTTCAGGCACTTGCGGAATCCACAGCGATAGATCAATATCTCGCAGGGTCAGCGGCACAGTCGCTTCGCCATTGACCAGGCGAAATGAGACATCAAAATGGCCATTTTGCCGTGGCTCAAACGTAATATCTTCTGCTGCCCAAGCCTGCTGCTCGGCCGCTGTGGTGACCACGGGAATGGCGGTTAGATTGCGATCGCTATACCGCCAAT
>JBCCAG010000205.1:0-6183 GCA_039814955.1 Cyanobacteria bacterium P01_A01_bin.135 | reverse complement strand
GGGGTGCCGCTTGTAGGCTCGCTGGGCGCTCAAGTAAACCACCGCATCATCGGGAATATCCAGATCGCTGCGCCGCAGGGAGGGGGCATTGGTCTCGAACCCTTCCACAGCGATGTATGTCTGGGGGAGCCGCCAGAGGGTTTCGGAGTAGTGGGCCTCAGCGCCTCGGGGCAAAACGTAGGGGTCGGCGATGTAGTAGTCGACGGCGGGAATGCCAGAGGCGTCCCAGCCCAGCCAACTCACCTGAACCGGGGCCGGTTTGAGGGCCATCACCTCGCAGGTGGTGTCCAAGGTGATGCTATCCAAGTCCACTAAGATATCGACCTGATCTGCGTAGATTTGCTCGGCGATGTGGGGACTGTGGGCATCGAGCTTGCGCACCACATTCGACTGTTCGATGTACCAGCTTTGCAGCCAGTCGGGCTGCGGAGGGGAGTTAATCAGATAGCTGTAGATCTCCACTTGGTCGCGGTCGTGGTGCCGGTAGAGCCACCGGGCCAGCCAGCCCACCGAGTGGCGGCGTAGACAGGCCGAGACATAGCCCACCTTGAGCCGGGACGGGGTCGCCTTGGGAGTATAGGAGTAGGGGCGGTGCTGCGATCGCGCCTGGGCTTGAGCAATGGCAGCGGTTTGATTTTGGATGCGGCGGTTACCGGCGAGATCATCCCGTAGGTAGGGCTGAAAAAATGGGGCGGTAAACAGCCAGCGATTTTCGGCTGGCGGAATGGCGGGTAAGCTGCCTTGGTTAGCTTGGTCGGCTAAGCGCTCCAACAGGGTGAGGTGGCGCTGAAAGGCGGCCTCAATGTCGCGCCACTGGCTGCAGACGGTCATCAGCCCTCGCAGCAGCACGTGGTTTGCCGCGACTTGGCCCGCTAAATCAGTAGAATTGTCGTAGCACTGCTGCGCCGTCTGAATTGCCTGCGGGTGCGCCCCTGAATTCTGGTAAAACAGCGATAAAAATCGCAGCAGCAGCAGGTGGTTGGGAGCAAGCTGGCGTCCTAGCGCTAACACCTGGGCGGCGCGGCGGGGATTCCCCTCTTTGTGGCCGATGCGGTTCGCCTGGTTGATTAGCTCTTCCAAAAGGGACTGGGGAGCCGCTTCAAAGTGCGGCAGCGATGCCTCAATAACTTCGATGCCGTAGGGAATTGTCTCAGGGTTTTCTAGCAGGGCGGCAATGGTGGTGCGCAGCAGCGGCAATAGGCTTGGCTCGGATGTCAGGTTCTTCAGCCGCTGGCCCAAGCCGTAGCTGGCCCAATCTGCCGCTGATAGGATATCGAGCTGGGCGGCGAGCTGCACCAGCAGCAGCAGATTGCCCATGCTCTCGGGGTCAAGCTGGTGGATGTGCTGCCGCAGCGCCCAGGCCAGCTGGTAATTCTCTTGGGAATGCTGATCGCCCGCTGCTTCATCCAAAAGTAGGGTAAGCGATCGCGTTCTTTGTTGAATCTCCTGTTCGCTGCCGTTCATCAGCGGCACCATCCAGGTGAGCTGGGCTGCTACCTCATCTCCTGTAAGGAACTGAAGCAGGCCGAGATGCCAGTAGTAGACGATGGTGTCGGGCTGGGCTTCGATGGCTGCTTGATACATCGCTGCCGCCGCGACATACTCGCCTTGGCCAATAGGGTCTCGGGCGGCTGGCAACCAGTCGATAGACGGGAGCAGTTCACGGGAGGAGGATGGCATGGGACGTACACTCTAGGGCATTAATTAAGCCTACAGGCACAAACGGACGTCCCGTTCACGCTTGTAGGCTTAATTTTCGGTTGAAAACCGTCTTGGAAGTGCTTAGCTTGTCAGCTAGCTGAGCTTCTTGTATGTGACGTCGGGGTCGGGGCAAGTGGGAGCATCTGTCGCGGTGAACCCAGTGGCATCTGTGCCGACGGGACCCCCGGCGAGGGGTGCCTTGACGCCCTCACATAGGGTGGCAAATGTAGTTGCTTCTCCGGTGCCCTTGGGAACCCCGGCGCTAACGCCGCCGATGTAGGCCCGGACGGGAGCCGTCGCGCCTTTCGACGGCTTAGCCTGGTTGGTCACCGCCGTTTCACCCGTGCCCTGAAGCGTAATCTGATAGTCGTAGTTATCAGTGTCGGTGGCGAGCCCCAGCCCCAGCAGAGAAATGGCGCTACCGAACTCTTGCTCTTCGAGGTAGTAGGCCTGCTGACCCCGGTTCATGGTGCCAATATAAGTCTTAGCCTCAGACTCACGAGCACGGTTTGCCTGGTTCAAGAAGGTGGGAAGGGCGATCGCCGCCAGGATGCCGATGATGATAATCACAACCAGCAGCTCAATCAGGGTAAAACCCTCGTCTTTTCGCTTTTCGGCCAGATGCTGCAGCAGCTTGACCTTAAAATCTGTCTTCATTCAGCGTCTCCTTTGGTGTAGATAGAGTCTTGTCCACCATGCTTATCTGGTTAATAACTTTCCCAGATGCCCCGGGTTTGTTATCACCCGGCTTCAAGATTTTTCAGAAGCGGGCTTTTCTACCAGCAAGTAGAGGAACACCTCCAGCTTTGTGACCCACGTTTCTACAAAGGTAAAGGCGGTTTGGGGCGTTGTCGGCTCTAGGGAAACGGGGTCTTTAGGATAGAGGGTCTGAAAGCGCTCGACCAGGGTGGTAAAGGGCTGGCCGTCGTCCCAGAGCGGCAGCAGCACCGCCATCACCTGACTGTCAACGTTGACGGAGCCAAAGGCCGAAATAGGAATATGCTCGTGGAACGCAAACGGCTTGCCGCTTCGGATGCAGTCTTCCACCTGCTGACGAATCGCCGCTGTTTTCAGCAGGGGATGTAGATAGACATGGGCCCCTTGCCAGTCCACGGCACTCCAAGTCGCTGGGGAAGCTTTGGGAGACGGCCCGCCAGAGTGACCACACCAGAAGTCCAGCAGCCGGTTGTGGGGATTAAGCAGCTCGTAGATGCGCAGCTGCTCTTCGGCCGATAAATCAGGGAGGCTCATGGCCCAGACGGCGGGGAGATCATCGGCCTCTTTAAATAGGGCTGTCAGTTCCCAGTTACCCCAAATCACCATGCTAATGAATTCTAGGTCAGCGGCCCGCAGCATGGAGAACATTTGGGGGATGGTGTAGCCGCGATCGCCCTGCAGCAGTAGATTCATCAGAATATACTCTGAGGTTTCCAGGCTATCCTCCTCGCACTGCGGATTCCAGGTATTGGCCTTGATATCAACCTGGTCTTTGAGGGCCGCCATGGTCTCTTGCACCACGGAGATTTCCAGATCCCCTGGGTCGTCGTCTAAGAGGCCCATCATTCTAAAGAGCGTTTGGGCCCGGAAGAACCGCTCGCGCTGAATCAGACTGTGAAGATTGGCGCGGATAATGCCGTCCGGACGCAACACTGACTTCATGGTCTGCAGCCCCGCAGCGGGGTCAGGCAGCAGATACAGCATCTCATCGCAGTTGATGTAGTCAAAGGACAGCCCTAGGGCGGGAACATCCTCTAAGGAGGCGACGTGAAATTCGCAGTTGTCGAGCTGGTGGTGCTCAAACCGCTGCCGCGCCCAGCGAATCGATTCCGGGGAGAGATCGATGCCGACCACTTTAGCACCGGGGTTAGCGATCGCCAGATACAGGGCCTTGTAGCCGCTGCCGCAGCCCGCATCTAGGATCACGGCTTGCTCGGTATCAACCAGGGCCTGATGGCGCAGGTAATAGGGGGTGGCCACGCTGTGGGTAAAAAACGCGTTGAGATTTTGATCCTTTTTGCTGGGGTGCTCTTCAATGGGCTTATGGGGATAGGGCAGTCGCTCGTACTGCTGGCGGATCTTGTCGGCGTCTTGAAAAGAGGCGTCTTTGGGAGAGGCCGTATTCATGGGTGGCTACCTCAAGTGAGCTGCGGGCTAAACCGTCCTGATGGTATCTTACCCAGTGGCCTTTGACGTCATTGCAGGCTCCGGGGGATAAAATCACGGGCACGGGAAATTGGAAAGGTTCTCCAATAACTTCTGATCAAAATTACACTGGGATAAGATGTATTCTGAGGCACATCGATACGCTGAGGCCCAGCTAAATGCGATCTCGATTCCTATTCAGGCATCTCCTGCTGGCTATTCTTGGCTATGACCCAACCGCTGCGCCTGGTGAAGGGTTAGTGGCCAACAAATGCTGCGCCAGCGAGGCTTCTAGGCCTATCCCTTCTACTACCCCTTTTGCTAATACAATCAGGAGAATGAGTCCTGCTAGCTACTGATACCTTTCCAGCCACAACGCGTCGTCTCTCCAACGGCGTTACCCTTGTCCATCGCCACTTGCCCGCTACGCCCGTTGTTGCGGTCGACGTCTGGGTTGATGCCGGCTCGGTGCGGGAACCCATAGTGACTACGGGTGCCGCTCACTTCCTAGAGCATATGATTTTTAAGGGGACCCACCGCCTGGCCCCAGGGCAGTTTGACCAGATTATTGAGCGCCACGGCGGGTCTACAAATGCGGCGACTAGCTACGATTACGCCCACTACTTCATCAACGTCGCCCCCCCTCACTTAGGGGAAGCCCTGCCTCACCTGGCCGATTTGGTGATCAACGCTGCCATCCCAGCGGATGAATTTGAGCGGGAGCGAGATGTGGTGCTAGAGGAACTGCGCCAATCCCAGGATGACCCGGATTGGGTAGGGTTCCAGGCGCTGGTGAATGGCCTTTACCCTGCCCATGCCTACGGGCGACCTATCCTGGGCACTGAAGCGTCCTTGCAGCAGCAGTCGGCCGAGGCCATGTGGCGCTTCCACCGCGATCGCTACCAGCCCCACAATATGACGGTGGTAGTGGTGGGGGATGTGCCCTTGGCCCGGGCTGAAGCCCTCGTCGAGGAGGCGTTTATTCCGGCTGGATCACTGCCGGGCTCTTGGAAACCCGCTCCTGAGACTGCCCAGGCAGGTGCCCCCCTGCAGCCCACGTTTAACCGTCAGCAGCTCTACTTGCCTCGGCTGGAGCTCTCACGACTGCTGATGGCCTGGCACGGCCCTGGCATTGACTCGATCCGGGATGCCTACGCCTTAGATGTGCTGTCGGTGCTGCTGGGGGGCGGGCGCAGCTCTCGGCTAGTGCAGGAGCTGCGGGAGGAGCGGCAGCTGGTGCAGGCGATTGACTGTAGTTTTTCGCTGCAGCGTCAGGGGAGCTTATTTACAATTACGGCCTGGCTAGAAGCGCAGCATCTGCCAATCGTGGAGCAGATTATTAGCGATCGCATTGCGACGTTGCTGGTAGACCCGATTCCGGAGCCAGAGCTAGAGCGCTGTAAGCGGCTGCTCTGCAACGACTACGCCTTTTCCACCGAGACGGCCAGCCAGCTCGCGGGGCTGTACGGCTACTACAGCATTTTGGCTGCAGATGCCGCCCTCTCCATGGCCTATCCAACCCATGTCGGAAACTTCCAGAGCCGTGATGTTCAGCAGGTGGCGCGCCGCTACATCTCCCCCGAACGCTACGCCGCGACGGTGCTGCGGCCCGCGCCGTAGTCGCAGTGGCTAGCCTCAACACTGGCCTTGGGGAAGGGGCTTGGCCTTTCAGCTTATCTGGGCTAGACCGATTCTGGGCCAGCGGACTCGCCGCAACGAACCAGGGCTGGAGAAACCGTGCCTCTCTAAATTGGTGGCTCAGCAGAGGAATCTGTATGGATTGCGGCCTTAACAAGTTAGCCTACGGAGGCTGGGCTGGCTCATCCCGTAGGATAGTTTTGGGGATGGTTGTCGTCATAGGGCTTTAGCGATATCTATATACAGAGCTTTTGCGATATTTATCTTAAGATTGCTTACTTTAATTTTGTACCCCGCCACCTAACAAGATGACCCCTTCCCCCTCGCCCTCGTCTCGCAGCCCCCATCGCACCGTACTACCCAACGGGCTAACGGTGCTTGTGACTGAAAATCCTGCTGCCGATATTGTGGCAACCCGCATCTTGGTGCAGGCCGGGGGGCGGCGCGAGCCCCTGGAGCAGGCAGGGGTTTCTGGGCTGCTGGCGTCGGTGCTCACCAAAGGAACCGAGCAGCATTCCTCCCGCGATATCGCAGAGATTGTCGAGTCAATGGGGGCCTCTTTGGGGGCAGATGCTGCGGCAGACTATTCAATGCTAGGGGCTAAAACGGTTTCAGGAGACTTCCCGGCCATCTTGTCTTTGATGGGGGAAATTTTGCGCTCTCCCACCTTCCCTGAGCCGGAGGTGATGCTAGAGCAGCGGC